>CAJGDO010000035.1 GCA_904502225.1 uncultured Clostridia bacterium | reverse complement strand
TACAACTATGTAGATATTTCACAAAAGAATGCACTTCTTCCAATGCTTATGAAAGTTAGTGGACCAATTAAACTAAGAAGAGCATTAGAGTTAATAGATGTTTTAACCTCTAAAGTGGGTGCATTGGCATTAACAGATTATGCTGAGCAAGACTATCGTATGCCTTATGAAAGCACTGATACGTTGGTAAGAAAGGGCTTAATAATAGACCTATGGAATAAAACGCCAATGGAAGGACCTGCTGATGAGTTAAGAGAAGAAGTTGCCGTTACTACTGACAAGTTAGAAATAAAGGCAAGATATATCCGTACGTATATGGCTCGTTTAATACAAGCCGAAGATAGCGTTAAGGATATGTATAACGTAATTAAGAACAAATTACTTTCATACAAAAAGGTTAAATGCCGTTTGTCTAAAAAGAGAGAAACTTTCTATTTGGGAAGACAAACGTTAGTTAAGATAGACGTTAAAGGTAAAAAGTTAGACATATACTTAGCGCTTGACCCAAGCGAGTTTAATGACAAAGCACAATACTACAACTATGTAGATATTTCACAAAAGAATGCACTTCTTCCAATGCTTATGAAAGTTAGTGGACCAATTAAACTAAGAAGAGCATTAGAGTTAATAGATATTTTAATGTCTAAAGTGGGTGCATTGGCATTAACAGATTATGCTGAGCAAGACTATCGTATGCCTTATGAAAGCACTGATACGTTGGTAAGAAAGGGCTTAATAATAGACCTTGAAAAAGAGCCGTTAAAACAAGAACAAGATGAGCAAAAAACAGCACAAGAAGAAGCCGAATTTATAGAACGAGAAAATGAAGTTTTAGACATTGTTTTGGGCAAGGAAGATTCTTCTAACATCCGAGACAACGAGTCCTTCTATAATGGAGAAAAGTGCGTGTTCAAACCTTATTTTGAAGGATATCAAACTGCAGATGCAATTATTATTTCTATAACAAAAGAAAAGTTTGACAGTCTAAAAGAAAAGAAGAAACAAAAGATTTTTAATAGAGCATTAAAGAAATTTAATAAAAGAATAAATAAAAGCAAGAAAAAATGAGTAAAAAAGCCAAAAAAATAATAGACACAACCGTTAAAATAGTTTGGTGGGTTTTCCTTGTTCTACTTATAGCATTGATTGTTTGCATAGTAAGTGCAAAGATTAAGGGCAAAGTGCCAAAAATTTTTGGCTATTCGGTAGTAGTGATAACAACGAAAAGTATGGAGGACACGTTCCCTGTTGGGACTTATATTTTAATTAAAGAAACGTTGCCACAAGACGTTCAAGAAGGAGATATTATTTGCTTTTATTCAGAAGATGCAAGCATATATGGTTACCCAAACACACACAGAGTGGTGCAAGTAATAGAAAACAACGGTAATTACGAGTACGTTACAAAAGGAGATGCAAATTTCGTTGAAGATACTGTAACGGCAAAGGGGGATAAGCTTATTGGCAAATACGTTAAAAAGCTTGATAGTTTAACTTGGCTTTCTGAAGCAATTAAGTCTGAAGGAATGGTCTTTGTGTTTGTGGGAATGTTTGTTGCAACAGCAGGCGTTATCGTCGTTGCAATGGTGCTAAAACAAAAAAACGAAGATAGATAAATCAGAAAAGGATAAAATACAAAGGGGGATAAGAACATGAAAGAACAGCCAAAAAAGAGCATGTTGCCAAGAATATTGATTTTGCTCTTAATAATAATTCTTATAATGTATTTTATTAGTGTCCTATCGGGTTATTCGCCATTTTATGATAGTTTTGCAGAGAAGAACGCACTTGTTGCAATCAATAAGGATAACGTTAAGGTAGAAGAAATTATAAAAGAAAGATACGGCGATTTAGAGGCGGTTAAAGAGACGTTAACGGACACAAGTTCACATAATGCTATAGTAAATGCAATAAATAATTACGTCGGCTCTCCACAATTTGGAGATTTAAGGTTTTTTGCAAACGGAAAGGTATACGACACAAGCGGTCTTGAAGTCGTTAATGAATACGAAAAAGTAAAAGCATTCATAGGATTAAATCGCAGAGCGTTTTCAGGCGAATACATTGATGCTTTGGTAAATAAATCGTGTATTGCGTTTTATATTCCAGTAACAGGCTCAGATAATATAAACGGCTTAGCTTCAATTATAGAAGCGCGAAATTTTATCGACCTTGAAACAGTTCTCAATGAAAACTCAAAGGCTGTGGCAATTATTACTGATGACGGCACTAATTTATGTGACGAAGTTAAAGAAGGCGAAAGTTTAACTATAGGAAATAACTATTATGATTTTATAGAGAATCTAACTCAAGATAGTGAACTTGGCCAAAAAATTACCAAGTTAATGGCAAGCGAGAAATCTGGTGCGTTACAAATAAAGATTAACGGCGAAAAGTATGTCGTTGCAGTCAAGCCTATTGCAAGCACGGATAACAAACTGCACATTGTAACCTTGAGTCTTAGCGAAAGCCTTATGATGGTGGAAATGGGTTATTTGCGCCAAATAATTTCACTTATAATTATAGCGGTTGCGTCACTTTTAGTTGGTTTGATATATGCTGGAATGTATCATAAACACAGTAAAAAGAAAATAAGGAACGCAAACTTTACCTGTCAGAATTTAGAATGTCCAAACATAGAACAATTCAAACTTGATATAGCAAACACTTTATTGAACGGGCGAATATCGCTTAAAAAATATTCAATAGTGGTGTTTAAGTTAAGGCGTTTTGCAAGCATAAATAAAGTTTTTGAAGAAAAAGAAGTTGATGAGTTGTTAAGGCACTCTGCAAAAATCCTTGCGGGGATATGTTCTTATGATGAAAGTTATGCATGCCTTGGCGACGGTATTTTTGGTATGCTAATAAAATATACTGATGAAAAGTCTTTTGCTAAAAGAATTAGTATGATAAAAGGCATATCGGCAAAAAATTCTTTTGCATTGTCAAAGGGCTTAACGCTTAGATTTAGGGTGGGTGTGTGCCACGCTTTTGGTGCAACAAGAACTAACGCAACCGAAATGATAGAAAACGCACTTACTGCTTGCAAGATTGCAAATGAACGTACAAATGCACCTTTCATTGTTTTTGATAAAAAGATAAACGAAGAAGTTGCAAGAAACGAAAAGATTGAAAGTATGATGGAAGATGGCTTAAGGAACGGCGACTTCAAGTTGTTT
>CAJGDO010000034.1 GCA_904502225.1 uncultured Clostridia bacterium | reverse complement strand
TAGAAAGTTTCTCTCTTTTTAGACAAACGACATTTAACCTTTTTGTATGAAAGTAATTTGTTCTTAATTACGTTATACATATCCTTAACGCTATCTTCGGCTTGTATTAAACGAGCCATATACGTACGGATATATCTATATTCAATATTCTTTCTTCTTTCTTGTTCTTCAAGAAGTTTAGCAAGGCGTTCTTCTTCTGCTTTTCGCATTTCTTCTTCAAGTCTTCTTCTCTCTGCCTCGGCTTTTCTTCTTTCAATTTCATCGGCCATAAATTGTTCAAACAAAACCTTATCGGCACGGAGCGCAACTTCTATGGCAACACGAATTTTTCTTTCGTCTTCAGAAAGTTTTCTTCTTTTTTCAAAAACTTCAGATGCTGAAACTAACTTTCTATAATCAGTGTCGTAAACCACGTAGTCATCTTTTTCTTCTAAATCGAGTTCTGAATCAAAGTCTGGAAAAGTTTCGTTAATTCTACGCTCAGAAAGCAAACGATTATCAGCATCATCGCCAACCACCCCCGAATAGAATTGAAGGTATTGGAGAGCAACCGAAGAATAAAGTTCAGAAATGTATTCATCAGAAGGCATTTCTCTAAACTCATCGGTAATGGTAGAAAAACCAGCCTTATCAACACTTTCAATATATTCCCAAAGTGTTAGGCAAGCATTTAGGTTTTTATTTTTAAGAATAGGGTTTGTGCGAATAACCGGTGGTCTAATATAGTTTTTACCAATAGCCATAATAAGTGGCGAAGATAAATAAGACATAATAGAACGATAAATTTTTTCAAGTCTTTTTAGCACCGATGTATATTCAAAATTGCTTTTTTGTTCTTGTTCGGTTAAATTGTCATTTACGGGCGAAGTAAATTCGATTTTAAGTGTCATTTTAGCCGAATTTTTTTGATTTTCAATAATAGAGTGTTCAAAAGCCGTTTGATAATCAAAGACATAGTTTCTTTCAATACCACTCGTGCCTTTAAGAACATTAAAACGCTTTTCGATGAACGCAATTAACCTTATGAGCAAAGTATTGATAAACTTATTCTCATATGTTAAAAAAGTTTCGTCACGAAAAACGTTTAAGATTTTTGATGGGGTAACTTCACCATTTTCTATTTTTAAAATATGGTTTGTGTGTTGAGCAAGATAGCGAATAGATTTTTCGCTAATTTTTTTAGTTGCTTCAACAGGTAAAACTTCTTCGATTTCTTGAATAGCAACACCTGGGTTACGGATAAACTCATCAAGATAAGGAATAGTATATTCGATTTTTTCAATCCACTCTGTATCGATTGCACGATACACCGTGTTGTTTTTTAAAGATGCAACGGTGTCTGCAGAGCCGACCAACATTTTTGCATCATCATAAGCAGGGCTCTCTTGTGCAAGCTGATTAAGATGGCTAAAGACTTTGCTTCTAAATGATTTATTTTCGCTATCCACAAGAGCGCCCTCCTTGAAAAATTAGTAAATTGATTAGTAAGACCTTTGTAATCTATCTAAGAATTCGATAGAAGATACCATCTTGTTCTTACCGAAAAGTGTGTTAAGATAATTGATAAGTCCTTTAATTTCATCACGAATTAAAGATAAGTTCAAACTTTCAAACTTACGGAATACCTTTGTTGCAAGAATATGGTCTATGGCTTCAACAACGTCTCCACCACAAGCAACGTACACAGGAGCAAATATTTTTAATTGCTTGATGATACGGTTACCGAAAGCGACACGGAATTTTTTAATAACAAACGCATCTAACTGTTCAATCATATCCAAGTATTTTTGTTCTAATGGATTATCGTTAACAGCCTTTTCATAAAGTGAGTTAACGTAACTATAACTTACTTCCATTGGCTCAACGTCAGGAGCCTTGAAAGGCGAAGCCTTACTATCAATATTGATGGTGAAAGCACGGTCATAAACCTTGTCTGAAACGGCGAAAGTAGAGTCGTCGTTATTGGCTGTGCCGACATACCAAACGTTTTGTGGAATATAGAGTTTGCCGTCTGTCAATTTCTTAGGGTCATTTTCCCAAGCAGATGGAACAAGTTCAATTCTCCACTCGTTACTATCTGGCATTTCCATAATAGAAAGCATTTCAGCAAAGTAATATTCAACCCTTGCAATGTTCATTTCGTCTAAAATCATAACGTTAACGTCATCGTTATAAGCAGATTCATAAATTCTGCGCAAGACTTCGGTTTCGTTAAAACGCTTTGAAAATTCGTTAAAATAACCGAATAATTCAGCACGGTCACGCCAAGAAGGTTGAACTGAAACGATAGTAGAATCGTTTTTAAAGAATTTACCCATTGCGTATGGAAGAGACGTTTTACCCGTACCAGAAATACCTTGAAGAAGCACTAACTTTGTAGAAGAAAGACCTGCGAACATAAGTCTAATAACTTTTTCTTCATAGAAAAGTCCCATTCTAGAACAACAGAAATTTCTAAAGTTTTCGCAAAGTTCTTTTAACGAATAATCTTTGCGATAATCTGGTGCAATGTAGTAATCGTATTTTTTATCAACGGCATCTAAACGGACAAAACGAACAGGTTTATCAGATTGTGTTTCTGTTTCGGTTTTAGTTGCATTTTCGCCAAGTTCTTCTTCCTCCTCTTCAAAAATTTGGTTAAGTTCGTCAACCGAAATAGACGTTTGACCAATTTTAAGAGCGAGAATTCTTTCTTTTTCTTTTGTAAGTTTTAATACGTTTTTATGTAAGTCAGCAACTTCTTCTAAAAGGTCTTGGTTTGTTACTGCCGACTTGCGATAACGGATAAACTTTCTTATGCCGAGATATATAAGATAAATGATGATAGCAAGGATACCTAAGAATAAAATAATAGATACAAAGAAAAGTATCCAGCTAAGAACATCAAACCCGCCTTTGTAAAGATTGACTTGTTTTACATAATCAGCAACGTTAAAGATTTGAACAATACCATTAAAGATACCGGAAATTATTTTCCAAAAACCATCAATTACAGTTGTGAAAAATGCATAAAACCAATCTAAAAATGCATTCATAAACAATTTCTCCTATAAAAAGGGTAAGTAATTAAGTAATTTGTTGCCAAAAATAGCCTATTTTTGGCAACAAGCCACCAATGCGGACACCTTTTTGTCCCCATTTAATATGTAAACGGATAAAGAACTGAATATTTTTTAGTTTATTAAACTATAAAATTATTCCTTTTCTTCCGAATTTTGCGAATTTTCTGCTTGCTTTTGTTGATTTTTTAAGTATTCTTCAACAGCCAAACGCTTGATTTCTTCTTCTTGTTCAGCAGAAATGCCTTCTGCCCTTGCCTTTTTAACCTTGTGAGCCATAATAATCTTAACAAGATTATAAACTTCATATAAGAAGAATAATGCCATAGGTAAAACGATAACAAGTAGGAAACCTAGTGAAGACCTTAAAAAGTCAACAACTGCACCAATGCCAGCGAGTTTTCCACCATTATAAACACCGATTACGTCAGTGTGGCGAAGTGTATAACCATCTTCCGTAGCATTGTTATCACCTTTAGTTGTAAACCAAACATAACCACCATCTTCGCTTACAGAAGTGATACGGTGGGTGTTGATATCACCAGTTTGTCCGTCCTTATCAATATCGATAGGGGCACGATAAGTGATAATGTCGCCCACTTTAAGTTGTTTAGCTTGGGTTTCAGTAATTTTTTCAATAAAGATTAAGTCGCCTTCTTTGAAAGATTCTGGTTTTGAACTTTTCATTGAGCCTGACTGAACAGAAACAATACTTGTTCCAAATACAGATGGAACACCATCTTTAGAGTTGCGTGATGCAAAAGTTACAATAGTAACTAAAATTGCAAACACAAGAAATATCCACGCCAAAGTATTTCCTATTATTGAAAAAACCTTTTTTGTTTTGTTTTGCATAAAAACATCCTTTAGTTGTTATTTTTTTCTTGCCATATAGGCAAAAATTAGTAAAAAATTAAGTTTCGTTTAAAATCAATTTTCCCCTGCGCCCACTTATTTTAAAAACAAGGGGCGCAAGGAAACAATTCTCAAAAGGGAAATAAAGTTTTAAAGTTTATTTAGCAAATTAAACCGTTGGTTTAACAGTGAAGTTTACAGCAACTGTATAAATTGCTTCTTTAGCAGCAGCAAGATCTTCGAGCGTGCATTCACCATTGTCACCATCAAAGAAAACATAAATGCTTACGTTTGCTACTTGACTCTTTAAAAATTCTGCTTCTGACAATGCTTCATCACTAAGTGCGTTGTGAGTCATGGTGCCAGTTGCATTTTCCCATAATTCGCCATAATAAGTTTCGCCGATTTTGCTTACAACTAATACGCTTAAGCATTTTTGGAAATCGCCTGCTTGAGAAGTTGCATAAGTTACGCTTTCAACTCTTAAAGCATTTGACTTTTCAGCACCAGCTGTTGGGTCTAAACGAATAAATAAATCTTTCTTAATGAAATATACATCTTTATATGTATCTTCAGCAGCTTCTAATTTAGTGTAATTATCACCAAGAGCGGCACCATCAGAGTTGCTTGTACCAACAGCTGTAACCCATTTAGCAAGAGCGCCACCAACATAATCGCCTGTATGGTCTGTTGCTCTTGGGCTAACTGGTAAAAGTGCTACTTCAGAATCTGAAAATGCAACAGTGTTCATTAACACACCGTTATTAGCATCTGAGAATTCAGTTTCTGAAATTTGCAAATATACTTGGTCACCCTTTGCAGTAACTTTCATACCTGTTACAGAAACGTTGTCATTCATAGCAAACCATGCAAATGATGACGTTACGAGCATTACGAATGAAAGTGTGAGCATTACGATTGCAGAAATTAGTTTTTTTGAAATTTTCATTGTTTCATTTCTCCTTTTTTAATATCTATTTTTTTATCCTTTTGAGATTTGGATTTCTTAATTTAGTGAACTATGGAAAAATTCATTTCCAAGCTCATTTTACCGCCCTTTATCCAGTCTAAGCAGTCTGGGTCTGGGCCATCAAGCCATACGACTATTGTATATTTTGTAACAGCACCTGCTTCAAAGTCATCAACACGGTCACGTGCTGCAATATCTGTTGAATAAAATTCCACTGTGCCCGGCTCTGGGCCACTGCCGTCAGAAGACGTTTTTGCGTACGTTGTTGCCACGCCGTTTACATACAACCTAACCCTTATGGCTTCATCAATTCCATTAGATATGTTGCGCATTTTAATTTGCCACTCATAACTAACAGAAGAACTATCGCTTGCATTAAATAGATAAAAGGTATATGCCAAGTGGTTTTTTCCACAGTTGTTGCCATCTATCATATCTAAGTTGTTTGGCAAGTCTTCTTTAGCAATATTGGTTATAGATTGGTCTATGCGCATATTCAAAACCGAAGTTGGTTTTTTAAGGTCTCTATTTTCACATAAAGAAAGTCCATATTGCACCATTTCGTGTTTATTAACGCTTACAGTAAAACTTCCGCTTTCTTTATAAAGAGTTGCAAAAAGATAAACGATAACCAAAAGCACGC
>CAJGDO010000033.1 GCA_904502225.1 uncultured Clostridia bacterium | reverse complement strand
TAATGCAATAAATAAACATTACGTAGGCGATGCAACCAAATTTATAATTGAATATTACGATTAGCAATTTTTACAAATTGGTTTGTTTAGCAAAATAAAAAGAGCATAAATTCAATTTTACTTGAAATTATGCTCTTTTTTTCTTTAACCTATTGCGTTAAACCTATAACTATGTACAAAAGTTTCGTAAAAGTCTTCAAGGTAAATGCAAAGTTTCTTTTCGTCAAGCATATCTTGGTATGCAAGTAATGGTTCTAGCGTGTCATAGTACCCTGCAACACATCGCATAACGTCATTATAATAACCCATATCGATAAGTTGGTCTTTTGTATATTCGCCCGAACTTATGTCTAAAAACCTTAATTTTAAACTGCATTTGCTTTCCTTAATGGTGTTAGCATACCTTTGCTCTTTTTCATCTAAAGAGTTGTTATACTTAAAAACTTCCATTTTCTTTTGTTCTTCTTTATCCTTTAATTCAAGCACTTTTGCATCAATTTCTTTTTGGTAAATTTGGCTAAAATATTCTTCGGCATTTTGTTTTTGCAAGGTCAAACTTTCTATTTCTGCCAAAATTTCTGACACTTTTTGGTCTTTTTCTTGCGATAAAAGAGTTATCTTTTGATTTTTGCCTTCTTCTAAAATAGCCGTTTTATCAGCGACGATTGAAGTGTTTATAAGCCCAGCCTTTGTCGCTTGATTCTTAACCTTTTCAATGCTTTCTTTGTACATTAAGTTTATGTTTTCTATTTCCTTAACGGCATTTTCTTCAAGTAAAACTATTTTTTTGTTCAACTCCACTATTTTTGCGTCAATTTGGTTTTGATAATTTTTCTTTTCACGCTCGTTTTGTGCGGTAAGCAAAGTGGTTGCCCTTTCTATCAACTCCTGCTCGGTCTTTTCAGTATATTCAAGACGAGCAAGGTTTAACTCTATTAGGTCAACTTCTTCAAAACCTTCCCTTTGCACTCGGTAATAATAAAACAAGTCGTTTAGTATTTGATACATTTGCTCTTTTGTTGTTGGTAAATTAAATTGCATATCTTATTCCCCCAAAATCCTATACTTAAATTTCATATCTTTAATTAAAATGGTTTCTGACACGACCATAGTGGTGAATTTGAAAGTGCTTGAAGTTAGGTTTAACTTTTTAACGTTTAACCCTTTTTCAAGTTCAAGTTTTTTTGTTCCAAAGTCGCCTTTAACGTATATAGACATAGGTTGGTCAACGCAAAGGCTCAACTCTAACAAAGATTTTTTGTGCGGGCAAGAAAAATCCAACTCTTTACTGCACCACCTAAAAATTTTCGTGCCGGTGTTATAACAAATATCATAAAACCCGTAATATTCAGAACAAAACATTGAGCCGTTTTCGCCAAGCGAGCCACGTTCTTCAATCCAAACGTAATGATGCTTGCCGGTAAAGGTATCGTAAAGAAAAAATACCTCTTCACCGTTCATCACAGTCTTTATCATATAAAAGCCGTTGGCCGTTGAGGCGTTTTCTTTTACGTAAGGTAAATACCTGTCAAACTCCCCGCTAATCACCTTAACTGTATTGCCGTCGAAAACGCATAGTCTGTTATCCGAAATAAAGTATATATCCTTGCCTATTTTCTTTATGCTTCCGTTCATAATGGTGATTGGCTCAACCTCACACCTTTTAAAGTTGAATTCGCCGTCGTTAATGGTTAATTTATAAATACCCTTTTCACAAACAGCGTATAGGCAATCGGTGAAAGAAACTAACTCAAAAATCATTTCGTCTTCAGACTCAACGCTTAAAAACCCTTCGTTCACTATGTCGGTTGAAACGGTGTCAAAATTAAACTTGTTGCTGTAATAGATATTTTTTAGTTTTGAAACGAAAATTCTGCCGTCATACTTGCCAGCACTCGTTCCGTGAGGAAACTTAAAGGTAGTGTTTTTGTCCATAATAAACGCCTTTGAACTTTCTATTATCAAAACTTCTTTTTTGCCGTTTAAAATAACCTCAACCATAAGTGGGTCGGTCACGTTGCTTTGGGCAATGTAAAACCTAAACGCCGAAGTGCGTTCATAAATATTTTTGTTCTTTAAGTAAGCAAAATATCTGTCGCCAACAAAAAAGGTTTTTACCATTAATGCTGATAAATTTGAAACGTATTGACCCGTCATATGCGGTGTTTTAATTTGCTCGCCCACCTCAACGTTGGTTGCATAGTCAGTTATTTTTTTAAAGTCTTTAACGTCATATTCTTTAACGGGCAAATGCTCTAAATTTAAGTATTGCTTTTTTCTCATCTCCAACTCCTCTGCTTTATCTTGGTGTTTTTAGGCATAGTAAGCAAGGCAATCTCATCAACAAAGCGTTTGTGGTGCATAACGGCTAGGTCAAAAGCCCCTTCGCTAATACACACTTCACTTGCAACGCCGTATGCAATCACTCTTGCTGAAATATCCTTTTCGGTATAGCCTATTTCATCTTCCAAAGCATAATTATCAGGCGAATATTGATATTCAACAATTAAAGATTGGTTGCCGTTTGATTGAACCAAAACATATTCGGTTTTGTCATCAAAATCAACTTCTTGACCAAAAAGATTATAAACTTTTAATATTTTTACCGCTTTTTTCTTAAAATCTTTATAGTAAGCCTTGCCATTAGAAAAGGTCATCTGTTCTTCGGTTATAAGCGGTAAGTATGTGCAAGCAAGTTCGTTTATAACCAAGTTTGCCAAGTTCACCATAAGGTTTACCTTGTCAAGCGAATCTTCGCCAGCACTTGCACCGAACTCGCCGTCACCGTAAATTTCTTCCCAGTTTTCTTCCTCTTCATACCAATCATCATACTCGTCATCATAGCCGTCATCATAATCTTCGTCTTGATTAAGGCTATCCAAGTATTTAACAATATCTTCTTTTCCAAGCATTAACGCTGCATCTTTTATAATTTCATTTAATTGCATAAAGCCCCCTTTATAAAAATTGCCGAGCCATTATCGACTCGGCAACCTAATTTTAATATTTTTTTTACGCTTCTTTAATTCCAGAAAGCATACCTTGTCCGTTAGGGCGTGCACAAATTAAATCTGCATATTTAACAAGTGTTGCCGTGTAAACAGGTTTGCCAGGAACTTGTTTTAACACTTTGCCATCATCATCAGCAAGCCATTGCCAATCGCAAAGTTGATGCAATGTAAAGTCGTTAGTATTAAGAAGATACATTGTTCCTTCTGGGCAAAATCTGTCTGCAACAATTGGGATACCGTTATAAGAAATTGCCTTAAATCCACCTGCGAGTTCCATAGTGTTGAAAAGAATTTTGTTTGTGCTGAAAAGTTGTTGCAACGCTCTGCGAACACCCCAAGAACATACTATAAAGTTAACGCCTTTGCCACTTCTTTCTTCGATAGTGTCAAGTGCAGTTTGAATAGCAAGGTCTGAAATATCGCCAACGTTTTCTTTAACGTAAGGTTTCATCCAAGCGTTAGCATCTCTTTGAACGCCGTAAAGTGTTGGGCTTTTTGTGTCAAACAAGGTTGCGATACCGTTGATTTCGTTGTTATACGAGCCTTGGATAGTGATTGATGCATCTTCATAAGTTGCATCGCCCACAGTTGCACCAGCAAGAACGATTTTCTTTTCTGCCCTATCGATAACTGCAATCTTTCTGCCAGAAAGACCTTCAATAACGTTGCCAGAAGCGTCCCTAACGTCGATAATCATACCTTCCATAAGGTTTCTAACGCTGTCCACAGCAAAAGCGTTGTTTTCAACGCCAATAACCTTTGCAAGTGAGCCTTTGCCATCGCCGAAAAGCATTCTGCCAAAATTGAAACTGCTTGCATTGATAAGACCTTCCATTTCAGAGTTTAAAAGGCTTACGAAAGCACCTGCATTGTTTTCTGAAGCCCTGATTGCCTTGTCTGAAATTTCAATCACGCCGTAAAGGTTTTTAAGCGTGGTCACGAATTGAGTGTAGTTGTTTCCTGATGCGTTTGGAAGCGAACCGTCTTCTGAACCAGCACCGATGCCACCGTTGATACCAAAGGTGCAAAGTTTTCTAACTTCTTTGCCCCACACGTCGTTGGTGCTTTTAGCGATTGCTGATAAAAATGGGTTCACGTTGTTGTCAAGTTGATGACTGATTGCATCTAAATATAATGTTTTTAACGCACTGTCTGCGTTTGTTAAATTAACTGCCATAATTTTTCCTTCCTTTTAGTTTTTGTTTAGTAAATTTTTTGCAAGATTACCTGCTTCTAATATAGTTTTTGGACGGTTTATCGGCGTCTTCACGCTTTCCCCCGCTCCATCCATAATAACTGCACTTGGCTGTTTACCTAAAACGTCTAGCAAATATTCTTTTAATACTTGTTCTTTATTTACTATGTCGTTTTTAGCAACTTCAGCCTGTGGGCTAGATGGAACACACGTTTTATCATCTAATTTGCCTTCCAACTCTTTGATTTTCTGACAGCGTTTGGTAAATTCAGACTGTAATGAGTTGTAAGCGTTTAATAGTGCACCCACGTCTTTAAATTTTCCTAATGAGACTTGTTCGTTGTCAACGCCCGTTTTCTTTTCTGCCGTTGCAGATTGCGTGCAAGTAAAAGTTTGTTCATTTGTTTTTTCTTCCATTTTAATTTTCTCCGTTATCAATTTTTATTTTTTGTTTGTGTAAACTTATATGCTCGTAAAATCTTTGCTTTTGTTCTTCTTTAAGGGTTGAAAACTCGCTCAACACGTATCTAATATGCTCGTCAACGTGAATATGGTTGTCGTCAATTTCATCAACACCGACATTTTCTTTTATGAGCATAACGTTTTCCCTTTGTGCCTTTTCTTCTTGTAAGCGTGATAAGCCCTTTTGATAATCAAGTTCTTTATACCCCAAAAGCGACAATACTTTTTCCTTAACAGATGGTCTTAACTTGCCGTCTTCATCGGTTAAAAGCCCGCTTTCATAAAGTTTGAATATCATATCCTTTTTTTGTCTGTTGGTATATAAAAGTTCGTTCTCGTTTTCTAGGTACACGTCGTCAGAGTGGTTTTTGCCGTTTTCAAAATAAAGAACTTTAGTCTTATTGAACTCGTCTTGCGTTTTAACCGCCCTTACCCCTGCTGAAAATTGAGAATAAAGCCTTATCATTTGTTTGGAAATTTTTAAGTAAGCATCACGGATTTCTTCGGCAGACCTAATAAGCCTTGAATTGTCTTGTTCAACCAAGATTTCAAGCGAAGTTCCGCTTGATAAGGTTGCGTTTGACGCACTTGAAGTGACGTCGCTAACACCGCTTATCACAACAAACTCGTTCAAGAGTTTGTCTTCCTCATCGTTAAAGTCGTTTGGCATTGTCATATTAGACATAATTTCAGGGGCTTTTGAGCCTTGCCTATAAACCAAAACTTTGCCTGGCGACAAGCCTTCTTCAGCCAAATCATCAACGTCCATTGAGCCGTCCTCAACCGTCATAACGCCCATAGAAAGCCTATTTAAAAACTCGTGCTTTCTGTTCTTAACTGCGTTAAACGCCCTTTGCACAGGTATAAGCCTTTCAATAACGCTTGTCCCAAAAAAGCAACCTGCTTGCTCAAACGAATCTTGCTTAACAAACGGATAACTTCTCTTTTGGTTTTCGCCGTTTTTATAAGGCAATTCGCCCACGAACAATAATTTATCGCCCGCAACCGTGATAAGTCTGCCGTTAGGGAATTCTTTGGTTGGTTTTTCATACTTTTCAATAACTATAACGCCGTTTTCCTTAACGCCTTCGGTTTGGTCAATATAAGAATTTACCTTTTGCATAGTTTGAACGTCAATTTTTTGCCCTGCAACTTCAACGCCATACAACTCTTTAACAGCACTTGCCGATAAGACTTTTGCGTGAATTAAACTTTCGCAATCTTCAATGTTTTCTACGCCAAGGCTGTCTGGGAATATTTCAAATGGCGAAACGGGGATAACTTCAACCTCGCCCTCGAAAACGTCCGTTCCGTTTGATGAACCTATCTTGTTTCCGCCAAGGCTGTTCCAAATGATTTTATAAAAGCCCGAGCCACAAGTTTCACTCCACACGGTTGTCTTTTTGACCACGTCGTGAAGATTGGTTTTCTTAAACGCACTTTCTAAAAGTTTTTCAGCAAACGATGCGGATGCAACGTCTTTGTCGTCATCTGTTTCCGGTCTTACTGAAACGGTTGGCATTATATAAGAAAACTTTGATAATCTTGTGTTGACAATAGGTGCAATATGGTTAAAAACTTCCTTGCCTTGCCAATAAAAAGTTTTGCCCTGCTCTTGTAATTCGCCACGGGCATCAACTTCACAATATTGGTTGCCGTTTAGAAAGTTTATGTTAAGTTCCCACTGTCTTTCGTAAGCAAGCCTTTGCTTTTGGCGTTTTTTAAAGTCAGACTGCACTTCTTTAATTAGGTCTTCTGCGTATTGGCTTTGCCTTTTATCTTGCTTTGCCAATTGTTCACTGTTCTTTTTCAATTTTGTTCTCCTTAATTGTTTTGAATTTCTTTAAGAATATTAAGCAACCTTACCTTTTCTTCAAAAAGTTCTTGGTCGGTCATTTGGGTCAAGTCCTTTTGGCTTTCATCAAGCAAGAACTTTAACGCCGTCATATCAGGTGGCACGTTTTTTGTGGTTATCTTCTTTTTAAGAAGTTTTATTTCCCCTTCGTTATCACTTGAATATTCTTCAACGACCTCGGTTGCATCATACCCCAACGCCTTTTTAATCAAAGCGTTTTCTAAATCGGTTTTGTAATTTTTGTTTGTCTTTTTACTTTTTCCTTTCATTCATAATTTTTCTGATTAACCTTTCCTTGTCCTTTTGAATTTCAGTTTTTTGTATTTTAGGGGGTGCGTTTTCAGGCTTTGTCATAAGGTAATACCTTAACTCGTCAAGTGCGTGGTCATCTATTTTTCTTGGGTTTTCCCCCTCGCCCCACCGATAAGTTTTAAGTTCACGAATAAGGTTTACGCAACTTGGAAAAATGTAAATTTTGCT
>CAJGDO010000032.1 GCA_904502225.1 uncultured Clostridia bacterium | reverse complement strand
CCGTTTGTTCCAGCCCCAACCTTTTCAAACGCACCCACCAAATCATCTGGCTTTGCATTGTTAAATTTATTCTGCTCGTAATATCTTTGCAAGGCTTGAAAAAACCTTTTGTTTCCTATGGTTGTTCTCAAGTTATCATACATTATGCACGGCTTAATATAAGCGACGTTCACATATTCATATTCGCTTGTAAAGTCTTTTAAACTTCTTGTCATAACCGTGTTGACTTTGCCGTTTAGTTTATCGCTCACCGAACAAAACACCTTATAAGTTTGTTCACTTGCCTTTATCAAACTCTTTCTCGTATAGCCATATTCAGGGTAATTTTCATAAAACAGCACCACCGAATATTCTGCAAGCCCTTCGTCCAAAAAGCCGTTTTCTATCTCGTTATTCCCAACTGCCGATTGCCACCATTGGTGTGCCGTTTCATGCACGATAACTTCGCCGTAAGAAAGCCCCGTCAACTCATCGCTAATCATAACTAATGCAGGGAATTCCATTCCGCCTTGTACAAACTCGGTTTGAGTTATCGCAAGGCTTTTATAGCCAAATTTGCCAAACTTTTCGGTGAACAGTTTTATTGCCTTAACGGCAAACTCAATAGAGTTTTCAGGCTCTAAATCGTTATAATAATAGTAATTTATTTTAACGCCCAAGCAGTCTTTTGATAACACCGAAAAATTTTCGCTTAAAACAAAGGCAAAAGAGCGGGCGTTTTCCACCTTAAACTCGCTTGTCTTTTTATTTTCTTTTACGCTCTCTTTTTTTAATATGCCACTGCTTGCAACAACGTATTTTTTATCGCAAGTAAGTTTTACGCTATAGTCGGCACACTCGCTATAAAACGGGTCGCCGATATCATAGTAAACACACTCATAAAACTTTCCGTCTTCAAACACGCACAAAATTGGATAAAAATTGGCTAAATTTATGGTCGAAGAATTATAACCCGTTCTTGAAACAACGTTGGCTAAATTTACCGTATAATCTAAAAAAACCGTCACCCTTTCATCAGGGTAAATGCTTGCGTCTAAATCAACGGTCAAAACGTTTTGGTCAACGCCACCAACTTCAAACTGTGCCGGTTTATCGCCAACTTTTGCTTGGTTTATTTTAATGTTGCCATAATTTATGCCGTTTGGGTATGCCCTTGATAAATATTGTGCCGAAATTGGCGAATAGGTTGCGTCCTTTCTATAAGCGTTTGCAAACAGATTAAACTTTAACTCGGTAATCACGTTATCAGAAGTGTTGGTAAACTCAACCGTTTGGGTTGCGTTTAAGGTATACCCGTCTAACTCGCAATTAATTTGATACTTTGCGTTTACGTTATCATTTTGCTTGCAACCGCTTACGCAAACGACCGAAACTAGCGTCAAAAAGCATAAGCAAAAAGTGATTATTCTTTTCATAAAAACCCCGAATAAGATACTTTAACATAATCTTATTCGGGGCTTGGCTTTTTTATTACTATATTACTTTTCTTGTGATTCTAAATATTTTGCTGGGTCAATAAGCGTGCCGTTTTCTTTAACTTCAAAGTGAAGGTGTGCACCATTTTTATATTCTTGTCTGTTCGTGGTTGAAACTTGCCCTATCACGTCGCCTTGGCTGACCTTTTGCCCAACGCTAACGCTGTCGCCATCGGCAAGCGAGTTATAGATTGAATATAGGCCGTTTCCGTGGTCAATAGTAATGGTTGTGCCTTGCAAAAAGGTTGTTTCAACACTTAAAACGCTTCCGTCAAACACTGCCAAAACGTCTGTGCCTTCTGGGGCATAATAATCAACTGCAAGGTGTGCAGAGTACCTGTTAAGCGTGCTGTTATACACCATCGTTTCTGAATATTCGCCAACTGACGTTGGGTTTGCGATTGGCACGATAAAGTATATAGGCTTGTTTACGGCAGAATTTTCTGTTTCTGCATTGTTATCATCTGGCATTGGATTGACAATTTGCGAGTTATCAACTTTTAGCGATAAATCGTTTTTGTTGGTTAATAGCATAAAGGTTATTGATAACCCCACCGCCAAAATGCAAAGCCCAAGCACTAAATAAACGGCATTGCGTCTTAAAAACATTGTTAAACTTCTTTTATTTTTTCTCATACTTTCTCTCCTTATTTGGTTGTCGAGTTAATTATTGCCAAGTTTAATCATTTTATACACTAATTTTAAAAACTTCCATAAATTATTGGGCTTCCCACCTTTACGCAATCTTTTAGTATGGCTACGTGCAGGTTTACCAATTGGTTTTTTATGACCTTGCTATTTTTTATGTTTGGCGAATAAGCGTAATAACAATCATAATCTTCATCACTTTCGATAAAAACAATTTGGGCGTTCAAGTCATTAAGAAAACTTTGCAGTCTAAACTTGTCTTTATTAAGCACAGCACACTCGCCCTTAACGTTAAAAATAAATGGATATTTATATTTATCAACACTGATAATTTTGTTTGAACAGGAAAAATCGGTCAAATAAACTTCATATTCATCAGCGTAATTTCTAAATATCGGCGTATTGTTAAACACCAAAAGACTTAACATAATAAATGAAGATAGCAAAATGACCAACACTTTTTTAAGCATAAAAAAACACTCTCTTTTTTTTGTAAAGAGAGTATTGCCACAAGTTAGACGTTTTATACTTTTTTATCCATAATTTCCCGTAAGGCCGTGCCACTGTTTATGCTATAACAAGTGTCGCCCGAAAGGGAAACACACAAAGAAAAAAGTTGCTCACTCGCATTTTCATAGGCGGGTTTATCCACAACTTTTTCTATAAACTTTTGATAAATCAAAACAAGTTTTTCAATTTGATTTTTTATGGTGGGTAAATTGTCGCTATCAATATTTGCTACTTGCTCGTTAAAGTTTTTTAAAATTTGATTTTTATTTTCGCCCGATAAAAAGGCAAGCGTTTTGGCCCTTTCGATATAACTAAAACTTTGAGATTTTAATTTGCTTTTTAAAAAGGTCTTTACTCTTTTAATCACTTCAAGCGAACAATAAAAAGAACAGTTAAAATTAAAAAAATCTTTGCAAAACAGATATGAGCAAACGTTAGCCGAGCAAAAAGGATAACCGCTTTGGCAAGTTAAACTTTCTAACCGCAAGTTTAGATTATAAAGTTTAATATAATTGGCGGAAAAATCTTCAATCAGCACAACCGCATCAACCAACTCTTTTTTAAGTTTAGTAAAATATAGCGTTTCCACCCTATTTTTTAATAGGGCGTTTTTGAACGCATAGTCGATTAAATGAACGGTTTTTATAGCCAAACTTTTTCTTAAATATTGCTCTGAAAAAGCGTTATAGTCGAAAAAATATGTTGTCTTATTTATCAAGTTGTTTGTGTTAAAAAATATTCCATAAACGTCTATATGCTTTTGAATAAAAAATATCTTTTCCACGCCAATATCTTTTTTTGTTAAGGACAGCAAAACCTGTTTAGAAAAAACCACCACGCCCCTAACGTCAATAAAGGAAAATTCTTTTATCAAATCTTCAACTTGGCTTGTTATGTTTTGACTATAAATAAGATTTATTGCTTGCATACCCGTCTCGGTTAATTTTTTAGAAAAATCTTTTCCAAAGTTAAAAAAATCGTTATCCTCAATAATTATCACCACCTTTGAAAATGGTAAAGTTTGGCTAATTATACTTAAAATCTTCTCAAAATCGTTGGTAAAAACAAGTTTTTGTTGCATACCAAAAGAAAATAAATTGCTGTTCAAAACGCTTTTCCACCTAAAAGTTTTGTAAACATGTTAATTAATAGAAGCAAATTTGTCAACTAAATAGCAAAAACATAGCCTTTTTATGCAAAAATAGCCATTTTTCTTTCAAAAATGGCACTTTTTTTAAAAAAACTATTGAAATAATTTTTATATGTGGTATAATAGATTTATAAATATATGGAGGGTTTCTTGTTTATGAATAAGAACGAATTAGTAAGAGCAATCGCAAACAAAGTAGGCATTACCTTAAAAGATGCAGGTTTAGCACTTGATGGCGTTATCGGTGCAATAACTGATGGACTTAACGCAGGTGAAAAGGTGCAAATCTCTGGCTTCGGCACGTTTGAATTAAAATGCAAACCAGCAAGAGAAGGAATTAATCCAAAAACACAAGAAAAAATTAAAATTGATGCATCAAAAGTTCCAACTTTCAAATTCGGTAAGGCTTACAAAGATTCATTCTAATCAAAACAAACAAAATATAAAGGGCTAAATAAATTTTAGCCCTTTTTATTTTTTTAAATTACTTATTAAAAGAAAGTTCCCCTTGCTTCTTCTTTAACGCTTGCTGAAATTGAGAAAGGAATTCTGGTTTTATAACCGTGTTTAGCAGCAACAATCATTTTGGTTGGCCAAGCAAAAATATCTCTGTTCCAAGCGTTGATTGTGTCGTTATAAAGTTCACGTGCCGCAGTGATTTCAAGTTGAAGTTGATAGTTTTGCCTCATTGCATTTTCAAACGCTTCGTGTGCTTTTAAGTCTGGGTAATTTTCAAATGCTATGTTAATGCTCTTTGACAAATCTTCAATTTGGGTTGCAACTTCGTTTCTTTTTTGGTCATCGTTTGCGTTGCCACTGCGATACTTTGCAATGTTTTCAAAAACGCTCTTTTCAAAGTCTGCTTGCTTATCCAAAATTTTTGCACAGTTTT
This sequence comes from uncultured Clostridia bacterium, assembly GCA_904502225.1. Classification (GTDB taxonomy): domain Bacteria; phylum Bacillota; class Clostridia; order Christensenellales; family Borkfalkiaceae; genus UBA1259. The sequence continues at coordinate 3,227 of CAJGDO010000032.1, read as the reverse complement.
TTAACACCACAACACGTTGCTCCATATAGTTATCAATTTGCGATGCGTTCTTTTGAATTTTTTGTTGAAGTTGTTGGAAATAATTGTCGGCTTTAATTTTCTTGAAAGTGAAAATTACGCCTGGGATTATAAATAAAATCCACAAAAATATTTCAAATAGTTTTGAACCAAAGCCCACTTTCGCAGTGATTGATTGGTTTATGACGTTAACGTCTTTGCCTTCTAAATTTACGTTGTTTTCATCTAATTGAACTGACATTTTAGTTTTCTCCTTTTGTTTTTATATAAAAAATTATTTTTTATCAATTTTACTTAACACTTGGTCTATGCTACTATCGTCTGCACTGTCAACAATCTTTGCAAATAAGCCGTGCAAATATGCTGTTGGCGTGTCGAAAAGTGCGTTGTCGATTTTTTCTTTATATGCTTTCACAATAAAATCCCGTTTGTTTTGCCCAACTGCCCTAACGGCAATAGGCGTGTTCTTTTCAATCGGCAAATATTCTATCCAAGGCACTGGAACAAGGTGCGTTTTCCCGTCCCCACCAAACACAGGTATAAAATCTACTCTATTGTGTGCTTGATAAGCCTGTGCGTTTATCATAACCATATCGGTGTTATTTTTTCTTTTGATTAAACTTGCCTTTAAGATAACGTCGGTTGCACTGCCTTCTGGTGCAAAATATGATGCACCTATGGCGTTTGCCAAAACTTCATGCTCGTAATTTGAATAGTTGCCGTTGTTTTTTTCTAACGGCTCAAAAATCAAACTTGGCTCTTGCTGATAGGTTGGGATTGTTAATAGCGGTGCAAAATCAAAATAAATGCTTTTAAAGAAATTACTGTTTCTATTGACAAATTTGTTTTTTGCATCATCTATATCAAACGAGCAGTATTTTTGAGCATCAGTATCCATATCCCATAATTGCGAGTGTTCACTTTGGATAAAGTTGTGCCTGCCTTGTTTAGCAAAATAAAAATCATCGCCAAAGCCAACTTGTGAACGCATAAGTTTAACCATATTAACTTGTGCAAGTGGCGAAAACAAGTATCTAAACTGAACTTCGTTATCCCTATCCAAAGCACCAAACAAAACGTCAAATTCAGCGTTGGTCATTTCGGTAAAGCCCCCGCCCGTTTTGGTCGCCTTTTCAGCCTTTTTCTTTATCTTTTTTTCGCCTTTTCTAATTTTCTTTTCAATTTCCTTATCCGAAAGTTTTTCAATATGCTCGGCTTTTCTTGAAAAGTTTAAGTCGGGTGCGTTTTGGTTGCCAAAACTTAACGCCGTTTGGTAATGATATTCAGGGTAAGGCTTAATCACCGATGCGTGCAAGGTGTCTGTGTGATGCACCGTTCTATATCTGCCGTTGCTATCCCTTTCCACAGTCGTCCAGTGAATAACTAAACTGCCCATATAAGTTTTGCTACCTATATAATGGTCAATGTAGCGATAGAAAACGAACGGATTTTCAAAAAGTCTGCCCGAAACAGTGTCCACTGCCGAGCGGTTATAGCCGATTATATCAACAAAATCGTAATTTTTGTTAAAATCGGTGTGAGTTTTGCCGTCATAATGTCTGTTAAACTTTATGTTTGGCATTGTCTTTTCAATAAGGTTAAAGGTGTCATACTCGGTGAACAGTGCGTTAAGCGGTGCCATTTGCCTTTCTGCCTCTTCCAAAAGGTCTTGTGCCTTTTTGTTTTCAATTTCCTTTAACTGCTCTATTTGTTTAATGGCTTTATTTAACTTTTTAACGATTAAAATTATAAACAAAACAGTGCAAGCCGTGCCTATAACAGGGCATAAAATTTGTGCAATCCCTTCCCCCGCAACTAAACCGATAATCGCGGTCAAAATACTTGCAACAATTAAGAAAATAATAAAGCCTTTCAGCGTTTTATATTTGGATATTTTGCCTTCTAAATGGTCAACTATTTTCTTTTGTTTTTTATATTTAGCAACAGTTTTTCGGTTGGCGTCTTGGTCAACCTTGGACTTTTTAACAAGTTCATCAAAATATTCTTTTGTGTTTTGCTCGTGCAGTGCTTTTGCCGTATTTTCATAAAACTTTAACGGTTCAAGCATCAAGTTTTCCATAGTTAAACTCCAAAAACCTTTATATATACATTATATAATAAGGCAAAAAAAATGTCAATATGCTGTTTATATAAATAAAAAAGGTGTAGAAAAATCTACACCTTTAATTATTTGGTTTTTTCTCTTAAAAAGTTAATTACTTAACGATTTTAGAAACAACGCCTGAACCTACAGTTCTGCCACCTTCACGGATAGCGAATCTCAAACCTTCTTCCATAGCGATTGGGGTGATGAGTTCAACGTCCATTTTGATGTTGTCGCCTGGCATTACCATTTCAACGCCTTCTGGTAATTTGATTGAACCAGTAACGTCTGTTGTTCTGAAATAGAATTGTGGACGATAGTTGTTGAAGAATGGAGTGTGACGGCCACCTTCTTCTTTGGTTAAGATATAAACTTGACCTTCGAATACGGTGTGTGGTTTAACTGAACCTGGTTTAGCAATAACTTGGCCACGTTCAATATCTTTCTTGTCGATACCACGAAGAAGAGCACCAACGTTGTCACCAGCTTGTGCTTCGTCAAGAAGTTTTCTGAACATTTCAAGACCAGTGATAACTGTGTTTCTTGATTCTTCAGAAAGACCAACGATTTCTGCTGGGTCGTTCACGTGAGCAACACCTCTTTCTACTCTACCAGTAGCAACAGTACCACGACCAGAGATGGTGAATACGTCTTCTACAGGAAGTAAGAAAGGTTTAGCATCGTCTCTTTCTGGAGCTGGGATGTAAGAGTCAACAGCATCCATAAGTTCTTTAATGCATTGTGTTTCAGCTGCATTTGTAACTGCATCGCCTTCGTTTGCTTGTGCGCATTCTAAAGCTTTTAATGCAGAACCCTTGATGATTGGGGTATCGTCACCAGGGAAACCATATTCAGAAAGAAGTTCTCTGATTTCCATTTCAACGAGTTCCAAAAGTTCTGGATCGTCGAGTTGGTCACATTTGTTCATAAATACTACAATGTAAGGAACGCCTACTTGACGAGCGAGAAGGATGTGTTCTCTTGTTTGTGGCATTGGACCATCAGTTGCAGCAACAACGAGGATAGCACCGTCCATTTGAGCAGCACCAGTAATCATGTTCTTAACGTAGTCTGCGTGGCCTGGACAGTCAACGTGTGCATAGTG
>CAJGDO010000031.1 GCA_904502225.1 uncultured Clostridia bacterium | reverse complement strand
TAAATGTAGGAACTTATTTTTTTATATGAAACTACTTGTGGATTCGAATTAGGAGAAAATTTGATTTATCAAATTTGTCCGTCAGGACTAAAATGTCCAGTGGACATTTTATCGGGAGGCTCGAGAGAAGCGAATCCACCCCTTCCCACCAAGTAAGTTCTTACTAAATGTAGGAACTTATTTTTTTATAACAAAAAGACCATCGGCGATAACCGATGGTCTTTTATGATTTTTATTTATTATAATGACATGAATAATCCTGTAATTAAAATTACAAAAATACAAATTGGTGCAACAAATTTAACGATAACGTTAAAATATGTTTTTGACCTTTTGTTGTTATCAATTCCAATTTCTTTTGGAAGAATGTTTTTATCAATAAACCAACCTGCAAAAACACAAGTGCAAATTGCAGCGATAGGGATTAAAATATTGTTTGCCAAAAAGTCAAAGCAATCTAAAATGCTATTCCCAGCAATATTGATTTCTTTTAAAACACCAAAACCTAATGATGAAAGTGAGCCAAATACAAATATAACGCCAAAAACTATTACACAGGCAATTGTTCTTCTCATCTTTTTGTTTTCGCACAACACCGCAATAATAGCCTCTACAAGCGAAATTGAACTTGTCACAGCGGCAAAGAAAACTAAAACGAAGAAAATGATACCAATAATTCTTCCGCCAGGTAAAGCGTTAAACACGTTAGTTAATTGAATAAACATAAGTGCTGGGCCGTCTTTTTGCAAAGCCTCGCTACCACTGCCAAAAGCAAACACGGCAGGAATAATTATCATTGATGCAACAAACGCAAAAGCACTGTCAAATACCGCAATTTGCGTTGCAGAGGCTTTAATGCTAACATCTTTTTTCATATATGAACCATAGGTTATCATTATACACATACCGATAGACATTGAGTAAAATAATTGACCTAATGCACCCAAAATTGTATTAAACGAAAGGTCGTTAAAATTAGGTATGAATATGTATTCAAGACCTTTAATCGAATTATCTTGACATATAACGTAAATCATTAAAAACACAGCAAGCACAGCCAAAATTGGCATCAAAATCTTGCTCATATTTTCAATTCCGTTTTTAACACCAAAACTAACGATTAAAACGGTGATTAAAGCAAATATAAGGAAGAAAATTAGCGGTTCAAATGTTCCCGTGACGAAATTGTTAAAGAACGCACCCGTCATTTCTGGCGTTGAGCCAGCACCAACTAATCCTTCACTTCCGATTATAAATGCAACGGCATATTTAAGAACCCAACCACCTATAACGCAATAATATGGCACGATTAAAAGCGGAACTATTACCGAAAAATAGCCAAGCCAAGTAAACTTTTTATTCAACTGTGTGAAAGCACCTATAACGCTCTTTCCTGTCTTTCTGCCTATACCAATTTCAAGCGAAAGCAAAGTTATCCCAAAAAATACGGCAAGCAATACATAACATAATATAAATATACCACCGCCATATTTAGCCGCCAAGTATGGAAACCTCCAAAGATTACCCAAACCAACGGCAGAACCAGACGCTGCAAGAACGAAACCAAGTTTACTGCTAAACCCAGATTTTGCTGTTGAGTTAACGTCTTTTAAGTTGTCATTAAAATTTTCAGATTTATTTTTTGTCATAAACTTTTCCTTAAAGTGATATTATCGCATCAACCACACTATCTAATTGTTCAGCGTTAATATTTTCAATTTCACCCTTGTCTGCAAGAGATGCAAATTCAGGGTTGATAGGCAATTTTGCAATGTTTTTGATATTAAATTCTTTTGCAGTTTTTTCAACCTTGCTTTTGCCAAAAACTTCTATTTTTTTCTTACAATCTGGGCATTCCAAGTAAGAATAATTTTCCACCAAAGCAATAACAGGAATATTCATCATATTTGCCATTTTAACTGCTTTAGCAACAATCATAGAAACAAGTTCTTGTGGAGACGCAACAACGATTATACCATCAACAGGAAGTGATTGGAAAACTGTTAAAGGCACGTCACCCGTTCCCGGTGGCATGTCAACAAACATATAATCAACTTCATTCCAAACAACGTCCGTCCAAAATTGTTTAACCGCACCAGCGATTACAGGGCCACGCCAAACAACAGGGTCGTTTTCGTTTTCCAAAAGCAAGTTAATTGACATCATTTCAATACCCGTTTTAGAAATTACGGGTAATAAAAACTTATCATCCATCGCCTCTGCCCTTTTATTAACACCAAACATCTTTGGAATAGATGGGCCGGTTATATCAGCATCTAAAACGGCTGTTTTATAACCTTTTCTTTTAGTTAAAACTGCAAGTATTGATGTGATTAAAGATTTTCCAACACCACCTTTACCACTAACAATACCAACAACTTTTTTAATATTGCTTAATTCATTTTGTTTTTCTCTAAAGTCTTTTCTTTCCGAACAGTCTTTGCTACTGCAAGAAGAACAATTGTGCGAACATTCACTCATTTTAAGCACTCTCCTACAAACATTATCAGAATTAATTTTTATAACCTAATAATTATAACAAACATTAAAATTTTGTGCAAATTAATGTAATATAATTTTTATTTTTTTTTATTTTTTGCATAAAAAATTTGCATTTACAACAAAAAAGTGTTAGAATATGTGCATAAAAGTTAAGGAGTATAAAATTATGAATATTTGGCACGATATAGAAAGCAACAGAATTACGCCCGAAGAATTTATAGCCGTTGTTGAAATAAGCAAAGGTTCAAAGCAAAAATATGAAATGGATAAAAAAACTGGCCTACTTCGTCTTGACAGAATTTTATACACTTCAACCCACTATCCTGCAAACTATGGTTTTATCCCCCACACACTTGCAGAAGATAACGACCCACTTGACGTTTTAATTCTTTGTTCAGAAAGCCTTGTGCCAATGAGTTTGGTTAAGTGTTATCCTATTGGCGTTATTATTATGAACGACAACGGTTCGGTTGATGAAAAAATTATTGCCATCCCTGAAACAGACCCAAACTACAATACATATAAAAGCATTCACGACCTTCCTGCACATATTTTTGATGAAATGCGACACTTCTTCACTGTCTACAAACAATTAGAATATAAAAACACAACAGTTGACGTGACTTCGGATAGAGACACCGCTATTGACATCATCATAAAATCAATGGAAAGTTATAAAAAGAATTTATATGAATTAACCTTAAAGTAATAAAGATTAAATTAAAAAAACGCACATTTTCGCAATGAAAATGTGCGTTTTTTGTTAAATACTATTTAATTAAGCCAAACTCTTTTGCTAATGCCTTAAAACTATCAAGTGAATTTTTAATTCTGTTATAGTCAACGCAATAAGCAATTCTAACGTATCCTTTAACCCCAAAATCATCACAAGGCACAACCAAAATTTCCTTTTGCTTTGCCTTTTCATAGAAAGAATATGCATCGCCATCTGGAGAAGCAACAAATAAATAGAATGCCCCGTCAGGCTTAACGCAATCGTATCCATATTCCATTAAAGAATTATATAATAAATCTCTATTTTTCTTATAAGCATCAATGTTTACTTTTGCATCAATGCACTTTTTAACAACTTGTTGGAATAAACTTGGTGCACAAACGTATCCTAAACTTCTTCCAGCACCGCAAACGGCAAGATAAACGTTTGCACTGTCTTGCATTTCTGGGTTAACAGCAATATAGCCTATTCTTTCGCCAGGTAATGACAAGGATTTTGAGTAAGAATAGCAAACTAGCGTATTTTTATAATAATTCATCAAATATGGTACAAAAATATCGCCATAAACTAATTCACGGTAAGGCTCATCTGCAATCAAATAAATAACCTTGTTATATTCTTTTTGTTTTTTTTCTAAAATTTCACAAACACCCTTAATAACGCTTTCGGTATAAACAACGCCACTTGGATTGTTTGGCGAATTCATTATAATTGCCTTTGTGTTTTCGGTAATTTTGCTTTCAAAATCTGCTAAATCAATTTGCAAATCTTTATTAGGCTGTGAAACAACCAATTTACCCAAAGCATTTTCAACAAACACTCTATATTCAGTGAAAAATGGGGCAAAAACAATGCATTCATCCCCACTATTTACAACGGCCTTAAGGCAAATTGAAAGCGATGCAGCCGCACCACAAGTCATATATATATTGTTTGGTGTTAAATTCAAATTAAACCTTTGATTAATGTTATTTGCAACAGTTGTTCTTACCGATAAATCGCCTTGTGCCGAAGTATAACCGTGTAAAAGCGTTTGGTTTTCAGTTTCTAATAATTCCTTAATCGAATCAACCACCTGTTTTGGTGGCTCAACACTTGGGTTGCCTAAACTAAAATCAAAAACTTTGTCTGCACCGATTTCACCAGCACGGATTTTGCTATATTCAAAAATTTCTCTAATTATTGAACGCTTGCTCCCAAGCGAATAAGATTTTTCATTAAATTGCATAATTTCACCTATAAATTTAATAATTTTACAGCATTTTGATATGTAATTTTATCAAAAACTTCTTTGTCCAAATTATATGATTTTAATATATCATAATCGAGTTTAATATCTCGCCAAGGGCAATCGGTTGCGAACAAGATTTTATCAGCACAGTGTTTGTTGACAATTTTTTCAAAAGTGGTTTTATCAATTTCGTGTAAGGTAAACGCTGTGTCAAAATAAACATTAAGCCCTGCAAGTTCATTATAAACCTGTTCAGAAAGCCTGTGCCCGCCAAAATGTGCTAAAACAAACTTATCGTAATCAACATCTTCTATAACCTTTTTAACCCTATCGACAGGGCATCTAACAGGTTCACCTTTATAGCCATCATCAACACCAGCGTGCGTAATAACAACAATGTCGTGCTTTTTTGCAAGTTTTAAAATGTTAATATATCTTTCATCGTCAATATAAGTTGCTTGATAATCAGGGTGAATTTTAATCCCTTTTATACCAAACTCTTTAATTTTCAACATTTTTTCTTCAACGTTGTCGCAATCTGGGTGCATTCCTGCAAAAGATATTAACTTTTTATTTGCGTTTGCAAACTTTTTATTAATTTCCACGGCAAAATTTAGCACACTATCGAATTGTGTTGCCTTTGTCAAAACGGGCAAAGTTATTGCAATATCAGCATTTGCTCTTTCAAGTGCTTTAACCATACCGTCAACCGTTCCGTCCGTGTAAGGCGTTGAACTTGACCTTGCTTTTAAGGCATCGATTGTCGATTGTGCAATTTTATCTGGAAAAACGTGTGTGTGAAAATCGATTATCATAATTATAACAAAGAAATATCTTCTGCTGATAAGGTTTTAACGCCTTTACCGTTTAACACTTCTTCTGCTTTTATGATGTCAGAAGTCTTTAATACAACTGACGCTTCTTCACCATCAATAGAAAGACCATACATATATTCGATATTAACGTCTTCATCAGATAAAATCTTTAATAATTTTTGTAAACTACCCGATTGATGAGAAATTTTTAATACTAAAACGTCAGTTAAGATTGTTGAAAAGCCGTCGCTTGAAAGTTTTTCTTTGCCAAGTTCTGGATTATTAACTATAAGTCTTAATAAGCCATATTCAGTTGTATCCGCTAAACTTAATGACAAAATATTTACGTTGTTTTCTTTTAAAACGCTTAAAACTTCGCCTAATCTACCTTGTCTATTTTCAATAAATACAGATAATTGTTTTGCTCTCATATATATTTCCCCCTATTAATATAACTTTCTCTTGTCAATAACGTGAACTGCTTTGCCTTCACTTCTAACCAGTGTTTGTGGCTCAACAAGTTTTACCTTTGGATTTAAGCCTAATGCTTGACTCAAAACGTGTGTAATTTTTTTATTTAACGCTTCTAAAACTCTAATTTCATCAGTATAGAATTTAGGGTTTAATTCAACTTGAATTTCAAGACTGTCAAGGTTATTAACTCTATCAACTATCATCATATAGTGTGGTGAAACTTCTTTAACGTCAACAAGTGCGGCTTCAACTTGGCTTGGGAAAACGTTTACGCCACGAATAATAAGCATATCGTCAACCCTTCCTTTAAATCTGCTAATTCTAGCACTTGTTCTGCCACAATCACAAGTTGAGTAATCAATACTTGTCAAGTCTTTTGTTCTATAACGAATAAGTGGTAAACCTTCTTTTGTTAATGTTGTGAACACCAATTCACCTGTTTCGCCTTCTTTTTTAGCCTTAAACGTATTAGAATCAAGGATTTCAGGATAGAAATGGTCTTCGCAAACGTGCAAACCTTTGTGGAAAGCACAGTCGCAAGCAACACCTGGTCCCATGATTTCACTTAAGCCATAGATGTCGTGTGCATTAACGTGTAAACGTTCTTCAATGTCTTTATGCATTTTTTCCGTCCAAGGTTCAGCACCACAAATTGCATATTTAAGTTTAACTTGGTCGATTAAACCTTCTTGTTCTAAAAGTTCGGTAATATGAAGAAGATATGATGGCGTGCAAGCAATTGCCGTTGCACCAAAATCTAGCATCATTGTTGTTAATTTTTTAGAATTGCCTGTGCTCATTGGCACAACCGTTGCACCAATTCTTTCTGCACCGTAATGTGCACCAAGACCGCCAGTAAATAAGCCGTATCCATAAGCAATTTGCAAAACATCGTTTCTGCCAACGCCTGCCATTGTTAAACATCTTGCAACACATTCTGACCAGATATCAATATCTCTTTTGGTATAGCCAACCACCGTTGCCTTACCCGTTGTTCCGCTTGATGCGTGCACTCTTACAATTTCAGATTGAGGAACTGCAAACAAACCGAATGGGTAATTATCCCTCAAATCGTCCTTTGTTGTAAATGGCAACTTTGTTATATCTTCAATAGACTTAATATCGCTTGGCAAAATGCCTATTGCTTGCATTTTTTTGCGGTAAAATTCAACGTTATGATAAACATAATCAACAAGTTTAACAAGCCTTGCACTTTGCAAAGATGTCAACTCATCTCTACTCATACATTCTTTTGCTTTATTCCAAATCATAAATAACTCCTAAAATTATTCCCTAAAAATTAAAGCCACGCAAAAATGCCTTTTCGTTCAATTCAATCGTCTTTGGTGGAACTGTTGATTTTAACACGTCAAGCCACTCTTCCTTTGAAAAGCCAATATATTTTGCAGATAAACCTAAAACAACCGAGTTAAGAACTTTTGAGTTGCCAAGTTCTTTTGCAATGCTGACACCATCAATAGTATATACCTTATGGTCTTTTTGCAAGGTTTCAATAATATTTTCTGGATAAGTGCTTGCCCCGATAACAACGGTCATAGGGTCAATCCTGCAATCGTTTACAACGATGACACCGTCTTTTTTAAGGAAATGTGCATATCTTAATGCTTCAAGTCTTTCAAAAGCGATAATAATATCCGCACAGCCTTCTTCAACAACGGGCTCGTTCACCTTTTCGCCATATCTAACGAAAGTCACAACACTACCACCACGTTGAGCCATACCGTGCACTTCTGACAACTTAACGTCATAACCAGCATTTAAAGCCGTTTTTCCAATAATTCTACTTGTTAAAAGCGTGCCTTGACCGCCAACGCCAACAACCATTACGTTAAATTCTTTCATACTATTTTTCCACCTTTTTAATAGCGTTAAATTTGCAATAGCTTTGGCAAAGTCCACAGCCGTTGCACATTGTTTCATCAATTTTAATCGTTCCGTCTGCTTGCTTTGTAATTGCAGGGCAACCGATTTTTAAGCACATACCGCATTTTTTGCAGTTGTCAGCATCACAAACGCATTTATTTGGGAACTTTTGACCTTTTAACAATGCACAAGGTGCTTTTGCAATAATGACAGTAAGTTCTGTGCCGTTTACAGACTCTTTAATAGCCTTTTCTAAATTAGCAACGTCAAATGCATTAATTGTCATAACGTTTTTAACGCCGATTGCTTTACATAAAACTTCTAAATCAATAGCGTTAGTATCATCGCCCTTTAAGGTTTTTCCTGTTGCAGCGTGTTCTTGGTGACCTGTCATACCTGTCGTTCTATTGTCTAAAATCAAAACAGTGCCCGTAGCCTTATTATAAACAAAGTTCACAAGCGAGTTGATACCTGTATGCAAGAAAGTTGAATCGCCAATAACAGCAACCCAATTCTTAACAAAATCTTTACCTTTTGCCTTTTCAATACCGTGCAAAGTAGAAATACTTGCACCCATACAAAGCGTGCTGTCGATAACGCCAAGTGGTGCAACTGCACCCAAAGTATAGCAACCGATATCGCCAGCAGCATGAATTTTTAATTTGTTAAGAACAGAGAATACGCTTCTATGTGGACAACCTGGGCATAAAATTGGTGGGCGATTTGGTGTTTCTGCTTTATTAAACACGATGTCGCTTGTGCCTAAAATTGCCTTTTTAAGCAAGTTTGCACTATATTCACCTTGTCTTGTAAAAATTTCCTTACCCTTAACGTCATAACCCCAAGATTTAACTTGTTCTTCAATCACTGGCTCTAATTCTTCAACAACGTAAACAGTATCAACTTGTTTGATAAAGTCTTCAATTAGTTGTTTTGGCAATGGATTGACAAGTCCAAGTTTTAATACGCTTGCATTTGGGAAAACTTCCTTAACATATTGATAAGGAACACCACTTGTAATAAAACCTATCTTTTTATCGTTAATTTCCACTTTATTCACAGGGAAATCACAGCCATCAACAGCAAGTTTATTATCTCTATCTTCAACAATAAGGTGTCTGCCGATTGCAGATGCTGGCATCATAACGTATTTTCTAACGTCTCTATTGTAATCTTTATCAGCAACTTCCTTTCTTTCACAAAGTTCAACAACACTTTGAGAGTGAGATAATTTGGTTGTCGTTCTTAAAATTACAGGAGTATCATATTTTTCACTCAATTCATATGCAAACTTAATAAATTCCTTTGCTTCCATACTGTCTGCTGGTTCTAGAACAGGCACGTGAGATGCCCTTGCAATCATTCTTGTATCTTGTTCGTTTTGTGAACTTGCAAGGCCTGGATCATCGGCAACAACCAAAACTGCACCGCCGTTTACACCTGTATATGAAAATGTATAAAGTGGGTCACTTGCCACGTTTAAACCAACGTGTTTCATACAAGCAAGACTTCTTACACCTGCAAAAGATGCAC
>CAJGDO010000030.1 GCA_904502225.1 uncultured Clostridia bacterium | reverse complement strand
TGCGTTATGTCCATAATGAATTTGATAAAAATGCAAATTCCTACTGGATATAGCGTAGATTTGTTCTTGCTTTTCAGTTGGTTTGGCGACTATCGGAGTTTGCGTTTTTTGTGCGTCTACTTCGGTAGGCGCACTTTTTTATTTGTATCAATTTTTGGGAGGTTTACCTATGAAAAAACTATTGTCAATTTTACTCGCTCTATCTATGTGCTTTTCCTTGTGCTATGTGTTATCAAGTTGCAAGGATGAAGAAGAAAAACTTGTTGATAATCCAACGGAAGAGTATGTTATTCAATGTTTAGAAAAAGTACCAGGTATTTTGGAGATTGAAGCAGTCACGGAAGATACTGACCCTATGAAAAATTTAAATAAGCCTGGTTGGTATACTGCTCATATTTATTTTTCATATCAACTTGTTAATCAAGAAGATGTTTACGGTGATGATTTGATTGATAAGGGAACAGACGCAGGTGGCAGTGTTGAAGTTTATAAAACAAAATCTGACGCTAATAAACGAAACGAGTATTTGTCTGCGTTTGATGGTGGGATTTTATGCTCTGGCTCTCATAAGGTTGTCGGAACTTGTGTTGTTAGAACTTCTAATGAATTAACTGTTTCACAACAGCAAACATTAGAATCAAATATTATTTTTGCATTACAGGGTAAAGATGATAAAATTATTAACCCTAATGGTAATTCTAATAACGCAACAATATCGGCTATTGGTGAATACACAAATTCAGACAACCATACTTTAACCATTTTCAGTGACGGAACTCTTTATTTATCTTTTAATGGCGACTTTTCTGATTTAGAAGGAACTTGGAGTCAAAACGGAGATATTATTACTTATAGTGTTTGGGATGAATATGGAGAGTGGAACAATCCTTTTGAAGATAAAATATATGAAGATGGCATAGATTTTTTAGGTGAGTATTATACCCGTATCGATTAATTTTACTTAAATTTTAAGCATTAAAAGCGATTTAATTAATTTATGTAAAAGTGTAGCACACTATACTTTGCAAGCAAAGTCGTGTGTTTTACAAACCAAAAAGAAAAGGCTAAAAATCCCTACGAGACAAGCCCTTTTTGCTATCACTTTTATTTTACGCTTAAAACAAGTTGTTCTTTTGTAAATGGGTGCACCAACTCTAACTTTTTAGCAATTAAAGTAAAGGTTTGCCCTTCAACCTTTTCGCCATACAAAGCATCGGCATAAAGGGGCAAATTCTCACTTGCTAAATGCACCCTTATTTGATGAGTCCTACCCGTATGCAGTATTATTTCAAGTGTGGATAAGTTGTTTTCTGTTGAAAGCAATTTGCACTCGGTTAAAGCGTATTGCCCGCCGTCAGCACACACCCTTTTCATACTGTTTTCGTTTAATCTTTTAATAGGTTTTTCAATAAAAAAACGTTCCTTTTTAGGCACGCCGACAACAAGTGCCTCGTAAGTCTTTTTCACTTCCCCCTTTTTAATTTGTTCGGAAAGTAGGCTTGCTGTAAATGCGTCTTTTGCGATTAAAACTATTCCACAAGTGTCCCTATCTAGCCTATTAACAGGTCTAAAACAAACAGGCTCGTCTATATATCCTAAAACCATCTGTTCAAGCGACTTTATTTTGTTGTGTTTTGATGAGTGAGTTAAAACGCCAGTCGGCTTAAAAACTGCAAGTAAATATTGGTCTTCGTATATTATTTTTAGGTCTTCTTTTATAGGCGTTATATATTCGTTTGTTTTATCGGGTGGCAAAACTATATCAACCAAATCGCCCGTTTTAACCGTTTGGTTTGCAGTAGAAACTATTGTTTGGTTTAATTTTATACCACCAAACTTGACTTTTAAGATAATTTCTCTTGAAACGCCTTGTGCTTTTAGAAAGTCAATTACCTTATAATTATTAAATTTTTCATTTACCTTAAACGAAAACTCTTTCATAACTTTATTATATCAAAAAAACTCGACTTAATCAAGCCGAGTTTTTTGTTTTATACAATTTGTTTTATCGTTGGTCTTTTGCTTTGGGCAGTAAACGACGCCACGTGATGTTTATAACTTGTTTCTTTGGATTTTGCCACTTATAGTTTTAGGCAATTCATCACGGAAGACAACCACTCTTGGATACTTATAAGGTGCGGTGTGGTCTTTAACGTATTTTTGAATTTCCTTCTTTAATTCTTCGGTTGGCTCTGTGCCCTTTGTTAAAACGATACTTGCCTTAACAACTTGACCACGAACTTCATCAGGAACGGCAGAAACGCCACATTCTAATACGTAAGGAAGTTCCATTATAACGCTTTCGATTTCAAAAGGTCCGATACGATAGCCACTTGACTTAATAACGTCATCAACACGGCCAACGTACCAGAAATATCCGTCTTCATCACGCCAAGCGGTGTCGCCTGTGTGATATAATCCGTCGTGCCAAGCCTCGTTGGTCTTTTCGGTATCACGGTAATATTCTCTAAACAAGCCACAAGGTACACATTTATCGGTGTGGATAACGATTTCACCAACTTCGCCGGCAGGAACGCTCTTTCCATCAGCGTCAACAACGTCAACGTCGTATTGTGGGTTTGCTTTACCCATTGCACCGATTTTTGGTGTTGTGCCGTAAAGGTTTGCAATAGCAAGGGTGGTTTCGGTTTGACCAAAGCCTTCCATTATTTCTAAACCGGTTGCTTCCTTAAACTTGTTGAAAACTTCTGGGTTTAACGCCTCGCCAGCAGTTGTCATATGGTGGATTGACGACAAGTCGTATTTAGAAAGGTCGCCACGAATTAACATACGGAGCATTGTTGGTGGTGCACAGAAAGTTGTGATATTATATTCGGCAAACATAGGCAATAAGTCGTTTTCATCAAACCTATCAAAGTCATAAACGAACACAGCACCTTCGCAAAGCCATTGACCATATAACTTGCCCCAAAGAGATTTGCCCCAACCAGTGTCAGAAATGGTTAAGTGCAAGCCGTCCCTTTCGCAACAATGCCAATATTTTGCCGTCACAAAATGCCCTAATGCATAAGTGTGCTTATGAGATGCCATTTTTGGGTTGCCCGTTGTTCCAGAGGTAAAGAACATAAGTGCTGATTCATCGCCTTGTGAGCAATCTTCTGGGCGGTCAAACTTGCCAGAGAATAAAGCATATTCTTTATCAAAGTCGTGCCAGCCGTCCTTTACACCGCCCACCATAACAAGTTTTTCAACTTGTGGGCATTTTTTAGCCGCACTTTCAGCGTACTCATAAGTGTCGCCATCAGCAGTACAAACGATTGCTTTTACGCCTGCTGAATTATACCTATATTCAAAGTCGTGTTCTTTTAATTGGTTGGTTGCAGGGATTGCAACTGCACCGAGTTTATGAAGTGCAACCATACAGAACCAGAATTGGTAATGACGTTTAAGAACGAGCATAACCTTATCGCCTTTCTTTATTCCAAGCGAAGTAAAGTAGTTTGCTACTTGGTTAGAGGCACGCTTAATGTCCTTAAATGTAAAACGGCGTTCAGTTTTGTTTTTATCCAAGTGAAGCATTGCAAGTTTTTCAGGGTATCTTTCAGCAATCTCGTCAACTATATCAAAACCAAAGTTAAAGGTTTCGGTGTTTTTAAACTTGATTGATTGAAGCCTTCCGTCAGTGTCTTCCTTGGTTTCAACAAACTTTTCGCAAACGAGTTTTTCGCTTTTCTTTGCGTTCATAACGCTCTTTCTTACAACCGTTTCGGTAGAGTTGTCACCAGACATAACAACGGCAACGAAAGTGCAACTTTTTCCATCAACGGCAATCATACCGTGCGGCAATGAAGAATTATAATAAATGCTATCGCCCTCACCCAAGATTTCAACGTGGTCGCCAACTTGAACTTTAAGTTTGCCACTTAAAACAAGGTCAAATTCTTGGCCAGAGTGGGTTGCTAAATGGATAGGCTTGTTTTGTTGAGCAGGTGAATATTCATAGGTCACGTAATAAGGCTCTGCAAGTTTATCCTTAAATTTAGGTGCAAGATTAGATATGTCAATACCGTCCTCTTTTGCAGTTTCTTGACCTTGACCCTTTCTAGTCACGGTGTAAGTAGAAAGTTTTGCTGAACTACCTTCCAAAAGGTCTGTCATATCAACGCCAAAAGCCAAAGCACATTTGTGTATAAATGAAAAAGGTATGTCTTCTTTTCCGCTTTCATACGCAAGGTACTTTTCCTCGCTGACGTTTGTTTTTTTAGTCATTTCATCAACGGAAAAACCAATAATTTCACGCAACTCCTTAATTCTTGTTGCGACTTCCGATAACTGATTTAAAGTGTTGTTTGTGTTCATGGCTTAAAACCTCCTTCAAAAATTTTTTAATAAAAAATAAAAAGTTCGCCTCAAAACTTTGAGACGAACGATATTTCGTACGCGGTACCACTCAAATTGTAGAAAATTCTACCACCTTCAGAGTCCAACAACTCCTATGCACTAACGTAGCAGACACGGAAAAACCTACTAAAACAATATTCTTTGGGTCTTTCGGCTCGGAAGTGATAGGATTTTCTATCTTGTTTTGTTGGGATTTCACCGCCCCCAACTCTCTAAAAAAACTCTAATAGAATCCGTCTTCGTCATAGCCTTTAATTAAATTACAGTTGAATTCTAACACTTAAAAAACGCATTGTCAAGCATTTTTAAGGCAAAATGCAATTATTTTATTTTTTCTTGGTGTCAAAAATATCAAAAAATAACCACATAAAAGTGCATATTAAAATCAAATACCCTATGCATTGCAAAACTAATAAGCATATTCTACCAAACAGTTTCCACCCTTTCATTAGTTATTTTCCTTTATTTATTTTTAGTCTTTCCTTTCTGATATTTTTTCGTTTAAGCCAACCACTTCATCAACAGGCAAGGCGAACGCAATGCCTTGTGCTTGGGTTGCCGTTCCAACAGCACTGTATAAACCTTTTAAAATGTTATCTACAAGGTCGTTTTTGGCTAAAATCATAACGATTTCTTTTTCAGGCTGAATAGAAATATTGAAAAACTTTTCAGCGTCCTTTGAAATTGTGCCTCTGCCGTTTAGCACTGTGCCACCCTTGGCACCAAACGCTTTGGCCGCTTCCATAGCGAGTTCTGAAAAACCTTTATTTACAATTGCAAAAATACATTTATAACTTTTTTTCATTATTTTTTGCCCCCTTCTTTAACAGTCCTGTCGTTGCTTAAAAGTTGATAACTTGAAACGCCAATTAAACTGTATAATGGAATTGTGTATGCAACGCCTTTGCCGTTTTTAACCGTGCTAAATTTCTCGTTTAGCATTTCCATAGCGTCCTTAACCAAATCTTCTCTAATGCAAGAAATGATTATCGCTTTATCGCTTTCAATAAGCCCAAGTTTAGCAAGCATTTGCGAGTTGGCAGTGCCTTTGCCATAAAGCACCATTTGAACGTTGACTTCAAACTGCTCTAATATGTCCTGATAAAACAAGGCTTTGGTCCTATCCACAACGGTTATTAGCATTTTTAGTTTTCGAAGATTAGAAACATCAGAAGAAGTCTTTTTTTGAACTTTTTTTGCCATACCTCTCTCCTATAAAAACCTTATAATTTGGTTGTCTTCTTCATCTAAAATTCGTTTCATAGCAAGTTTTTCACTAACTCGCTTTTTAGAAATAGATGCAAAGCCCAACAACTGAATAGTGATAAGCGGTGTCATAGCGACCATTGCAACGATACCGAAAGCGTCAGATAAAATGTTTCCGCCCATTGCGTAGCACACGCCGATTGCAAATGGCAAGATAAATGTTGAAGTCAACGGCCCAGACGCAACCCCACCAGAGTCAAATGCGATTGCAGTGTAAATTTTTGGAACAAAAAACGATAATCCCAATGAAATTAAATATCCAGGAATAAGATAGCACAAAATTGAAAAGCCAAAGATTATTCTTATAACCGACAAACAAATAGAAAGCCCAACACCAATGCTTAAGGCTATCATCATTGCCTTTTTCGACACCGTGCCGTTGGTGATTTCTTCAACTTGCTTATTAAGAACGTGGACTGCTGGCTCTGCCAAAACTACCACTAACCCCAAAACAAAAGCGACTATTGTGACCGCAAGCCTTGATTCGCCCACCAATTCTTTGCCGATAATAAAGCCAACAGGCATAAACCCAACGTGAACGGCTGTTAAGAATATAATTAAGCCAAAGTAAGTAAACGCCGTACCAACAAGCACTTGAACGAGTTTTTGTTTTGGTAATTTTAAGAAAATAAAGTTGATTATAAAGAAGAACACAACAACTAGCCCTAACGCAATGCTAACGTCTTTGGTTGTTTTTCCAAGCGTTAAAAAGATTGACGACGCAAGGTCGTTTGAAAACAAATAGTCGTTAGGATTTGGTGCAGAAATATCCCCACCGTTAATCAAACTTAAAAGTAAAACGGCTAAAATAGGCCCAACCGAACACATTGCAACCAAACCGAAACTGTTTTCGCTTGAATTTCTGCCACCGATAGTGGTTGCAACGCCCACGCCAAGTGCCATTATGAACGGAACGGTTATAGGCCCAGTGGTCACCCCGCCCGAGTCAAACGATAGTGGGATAAGGTTTGCATTTTCGGCGTTTAATGATAAAAGCAACAAAGCCAAGGCAAAAAGCACCATATAAAAATACATTAAGATGCTTGCCAAGTCTTTTTTGAACACAATTTTCAAGATTGCTAAAAGCAAAAATAGCCCAACGCCAAGCCCAACGAAAATAATTATTAAATTACTGCCAACTTGTTTTGCAAGCACTGTTAAGTCTGGCTCTGCCACCGTGATAAATAAGCCCATTATAAAGCAAATAATTAAAAGCAAACTTAATTTTTTGGTTTTTGTTAAGCCCGAACCAACGTGCTCGCCCATCGGCGTCATCGCAACGTCCGCACCAAGTGTGAAAAAGCCTATTCCCAAAATTAAAAATAACGCTGAAACGCTGAAAATTAAAATTTCCCTTACGCCCAAATCTATAAGTGGCGTAAAGTTCAAAATTATAACTATAAGCGTCACCGGTAAAACCGAGATTAACGACTCTTTAATTTTGCTAAATAATAACTTTTTCATAATCGCTCCAACGTGCTTGTATTATAACATATATATGAAAAAAAATAAACAAAAAACAGCCAAATTTTGGCTGTTTTTAATGTTTTATTATTTCTTTTCAACAATTTCAATAAGTTTCTTTAACAAGTCTTCTGTCGTTGGATTTGCAAGGCGTTCTTGTCTTGCCTTTTCTTCGGCTTCAAGTTTTTGTTGCTCTTTTATTCTTTCTTCTTCGGCTTTCTTTTCTTCTAAAAATTTAGCAACGGCTTTTTTGTCTGAACGCTTAATGCCTTTGGCTTTTAATTCTTCTCTAATTTCTTTGGAAAGTCTTTTCTTCTTGATTTTTTCTTTCAATTCTTCGTTATTTTCTTTAATCTCGTTCATAATCTTAACGATTGTGAAAAGAGTAAAGGCGATTATAAAGAAGTTAATTATTGCAGAAATAAATGCTCCCCAATCAATATAAATAGAGTTTGCAAGGTCTATCGCCCCATCTGTATAGGTGGCTGAAAGAATGGTGATTGCACCGCTTAAACCTTGCCCACCAAGAATTTCCGCAAGCAACCAGTTTATAAGTGGTTTTAATATAAAGTTGGAAACGCCGTTTACGATTGCCGTAAACGCACCGCCAACGATAACGCCGACTGCCATATCAAGCACGTTGCCACGAGTTATAAATTTCTTAAATTCTTCAAAAAACTTTTTCATTATTTTTCTCCTTTGATATTCTTAAAATTCAAGGTCTAAAAGTTCGTTAAAATCAAAAATATAATAGTCGCACGCCTCTTTCATTTCTTCAACCATATCTTTTGACGACTCATCGTAAACGCCACAAGATTTCATATCGGCTTTTTTTGCAGTTTGGTTAGCAAAAATGTTGTCATCTAAAAACAAAACTTCTTGGGTTTTTTTGTTAAGTTTTTTTGCAACTGATTTATAAATTTCAGGGTCGGCTTTTGTGGTTGCAAAGTCATCGCAAGACCAAACGTTGTCGAACAAATCAAAAACTTCAAGTCGCTTTAAGCAAGCGTCAAGCGTCACGTGTGGGCTTGCCGTTAAAACGTTCAAACTTGCCCCACGCTCTTTTAAGGCTTTAAGCGTTTTGATAACGTTGTTTTTTGCAGGAATGCGGTAAAAATATTCATCACGCATATTGGCTTTAAATATTTCAACTAATTCTTCCCCACCATAGTCAAGGTTAAACTCTTTGATAAAATATTCAGCCGTTCCCAAAAATCCTAACGGAGTTATAATTTTTATAATATCATCATTGTACTTTACAGAGTGGCTGTCAAGAACTTTTAATACCCCTGCAATAAATGACGGCATTGAATCAACAAGCGTTCCGTCAAAATCAAAAAGATAAGTTTTCATTATTTTTGTCCTTTTTTATTAATTCCAAGGTATTATACCATTTTTTTTAACCTTTTGCAAATATATAACACACAATCTAAAACAATGTAATAAAAAAGAAAAAACACCAACCATTTAGTTAGTGTTTTCTTTTTGGTTGCACGGCTGGCGAACTAAAAGAGCCAAAACATAAAAAGCGTTAGAATTTTTCTAACGCTTTTTTGGTTGTTTGTTTAAACACTTAATTTATTTCTCTTTTTCTTTTGCGATTACATTTAACAATTAAAATGATTTCAATAACGATTGCTATAGTAGATATTATTAATTTTGTTTTTGCCATTGTTATTCCATTAGCAAATTCTTCATGGAACTCAATATTGTTTAATTCAGTAAAATACCATAGAGAAGTAAGTTGACTTATAAAAATAATTATTGTTATAAGAAGAGCTACAACAATGCAACCTATAATTAAAAAATATTTTTTGTTTATCGCAGTCCTTCTCTCTTGTTCTTTTTTTATCCTTTCTCTTATTTGTTGTTGCCTTTTTATTTCTTCTATATTCGGACTATATTTCTTTTCTTTTTGAACTTTAGGCTGGCTTTTTTCACAATCCTCTTTATAATTTGTTGTATTTTTTGAACTTGTTTCGCTTTTTTCTTTTTCAATATTCGTATTTTTTTGGGCGTTATACATCGTGCTTAACACATCACCTAAAAAACTATTTTTTTTGTAATATTTCTTTATTTTATCCCCTTCTATAACAAATAAAGTTTTTCCACGAAAACCTGTTTCTTTAATCTCATTACCATCAATTATATATGCCGTACGTCCCAAAATGCCGGGCTCCCTTATTTCTTTTCCCTTAATAACATATATTGTTTTACCAAAAATGCCAGGCTCTTTTATTTCGTTCCCTTTTATAATCAAGTTTTCCATATTTATCCCTCAATAGTCTTTTTAATTTTAGACCAATTATATATTTCTATTGTTGAGTTATAAATTTTTTCAACAACTTCGATAACATTTGATGGTCTATCACTCTTTTGTATAATTTTTCTATCTTCTTCTTTAAGCATTTTACAAATGTAAATTTTGTCCAAAATTTTAGATACATTTTCATAACTTAAATCTTCTAACATACATAATTCTTTAATGATTATTTTTATAGGAATTGTGTGCTCATCATGAAAAATATTATTCCAAACAACTTTTTGTCCTTTCTTTACCGACGTTAAAACACCATCTTTTTTAGCTCCAAAATACATATCTACTTTAATATCAATTTTAGCCGTAAAAGTTTGTCTATATGTAAAACGCTTGATATCCTTTTCTTCAGCAATTTGATTCCAAAGTTCTTGTGCTTTTTTAGAAACTAAAATATGGGCATCATCAATATAATATTGTCGTAAAATTTGGTTTAGTAAATAATTTGCACTCCAAATTCTTTTACCATCGCATTCTATATAAGCATGTTCTTTGCCTTTTTTGCAAGCTTTAACAAAATTAATTATAATTTCTAAAACTTCGTTTTTTTCTTTTTCCATAACTCCCCCTTTTTGCTTTTATTATAAACAAGCATAATGACACCTTTTGTCATATTATACCACTTTTTTTTATTTAAAACAATAGAAAAAGACTATCAATTAACCAATGTGGTTCAATTGATAGTCTAGTGGTTGAGCGTGTAGTACGTAAAACTACATATTTTTGTGGAGCAATTTAGCCCACCCAAAAGATTAAACTTTTTAGGTCTCTATATCGAATGATTATCAAGCACTTTTAACACGCCTGATATAAATGATGGCATTGAATCTACAAGAGTTCCGTCAAAATCAAAAAGATATGTTTTCATTGTTTTTTTCCTTTTCTTAATAACTAAAATGTATTATAGCATTTTATAAAAACTTTTGCAAACGTATATTAGTGTTCAACAACAGATACGGACAATATTTACACTTTTTTTAAGAAAAACAAAATCCACACTGAAAAAGTGTGGATTTTTTATTTAGTTAACTTCGTTATAGTAGTCTAACGCTTTTTGAATTTCTTCAATATATGGCAATATTTCTGCCCTTGTACAGTTTGTGTTAATAGGAATATCGCCACCATTATTATTTACAGTATAGAACGGCGCAGCGTCTAAGAATGCTTGTTTTAGCATATCATATCCTGCTTTTCCTTCATTTTGTGGATTATGTATTATAGCGTAGACTTTTTTCAAAATTTGCGTATTATTTATCTTGTTGAAGATTTCGTTATCTCTAACAGCCATAAGTTCTTCAAGCTTTTTCATTTTTTGGTATTGGTCACCTTGTTGTAAACCCAATCTATTCTGAACTTTACACCGAAGAATTGCTTGACTCTTTCTTTAAGGGTGGTTATTTCCAAGGCTTTAAGTTAATGCCACAATATTTAGGCATTAACGCAAGCGACGAAAGATTTGCACCAGCATATGAATATGCAAACAAACACTCGTTGCACATTTTATTCCACTCGTTTGACGATGGCGATTGTAGAACACTTGAAAAGATTGCAGAAGTTGCTGTAAAATATCCAAATGCAAATATGATTATCGGACACACCGGTGGTGGCACAAGGGGTCGTCGCCAAGCCGAAAAAGTTGCACAAGACCCACGCTTTAACAACTGCTACT
>CAJGDO010000029.1 GCA_904502225.1 uncultured Clostridia bacterium | reverse complement strand
GCTTTGGGTGTTGGTATTTAAGATATTTAATGAATAAATTTAGTTCGTTAAATACGGCGCTTTGCGCATATAATGCAGGTGAAGGGAACGTTTACGCTTGGCTAAATGATAAAAATTATAGTTTAGATGGGGAAAACCTAGTAAAAATTCCCTTTAATGAAACTAGGGAATACGTTAATAAAATTGAAAAAGCATATGATAAATATAGAAAAATTCATAAACAAGATATTTACAAATAACTTATAAAAACAAAAATTAAAAAAAGTTTGTAAATATGTAAAATTGTGTTGAAATATTCTTGACAAACTAAAAAAATTTGAGTAAGATATAAAGGCTAATGTGAGGGTGGCGGAATTGGCAGACGCGTACGTTTGAGGGGCGTATGGTTATCCGTGTGGGTTCAAGTCCCATCCTTCACACCAAAATAAAACACTCGACCAAATGGTCGGGTGTTTTGTTTTTATGCAAGTTTATGTGGGACTTGAACGGGTAGGTAGCGACAACTTAAAAAGTAAAGTGTAATTTGTAATAGTTGTCGCCAAACAGTAGATATCTACTGTTTGCTACCCCGGCGTGATAGTCGCCACGGAGTGGTGCTTGCATCCGTAGGACGACGGAGCAAGTCCCATCCTTAGAAGTTTCTTATCGGGTATGGTCGCACAGGCGAAAGTCCCATCCTTCGCACCAAATAAAAAGCATCAAACTACAAAGTTTGGTGCTTTTTATTTTATGATGAACAAAAGAAAGTGATGGGACTTGAATTAAGGAGAAAATTTGCTTTGCAAATTTCCCGTTGGTAAGAAAAATATTTGGTTAAAACTAAAACAAGACTCAATAAACGGGATATGAAAAAAATTAGTACTAAAAACAAGCCAAAAAAATAAAGAGAGCAAAAAATTGCTCTCTTGTGAGTGGGATTTAAATATCACGGTCGGAAGAACCCGACGCTCACTGTAATTATTATATACGATTTTAACAAAATTAGTCAACTAATAAAGTTGTAAAGTATTTATAAAATAAAAGCCCTCTTCTCAAATAATGAGCGGGGCAATGTTGTCTGAATGACAACTTCTAATATTATTATATGCAATTTTATAAAAATAGTCAACTATTTTTAATTTGTGTTGATACTTTTTCAAAAGTATGTCGGAATTAACATAGTCAAGATGGTTTTTTGTTTTTATAAATTAAAAGGTTATAAAAACACTTGAAAAATTTTTGATAAAGTGATAATATAGTTAGGCAGTTAAAAAAGAATAACACAAGTTCTCATAGTTAAACGGATATAATAAGCCCCTCCTAAGGGCTAGTTCGGGGTTCGATTCCCTGTGGGAACGCCAAAACAAAGAGACCGATATAATTCGGTCTCTTTGTTTTTAATAGGTTGCGAAAAACTTAACGTTTTGGTGCTTGTGATGAACAAAAATAATTGGCATGGCACATCGTTGCGATAGAGTAAGCGATGTTAATAATTGCAAACTTATTATTAATTTTTGCTCTTGATAAAAATTAAAAAAGTAGTATTATATTTAATATAGTAGTTTATAAAATAAAAAAGGAGAAAAAATTATGACACCTAAAAAAATTGCTGTCCTTGGTGGCGGAAACGGCGCACATACAATGGCTGCTGAATTTGCACTTAAAGGGCACACGGTAAACCTTTATGAAATGCCACGTTTTAAAAACAACATGAAAAAAGTTTTTGAAACAAAAACAATTAAATTACAAGGTAATATTCCAGAACTTCAAGGTCCTGTAGAATTAAATATGGTTAGCGATGATATTGCTGAAGTAGTAAAAGATTGCCACTATATTTGTCTTGTTGCACCAGCATTTGCACACAGTGGGTATGCAAAACTTCTTAAAGGACACGTTCATAAAGACCAAATCATTATAACATTCCCAGGTGCATTTTCAGCACTTGTATTAAAGAAAGAACTTGATGGGGAAGATTGCCCTGTATTTGCAGATGCAAATAATCTTCCATACGATGCACGTCTTACGGCACCTGGTTCAGACACTGTAAACGTATTTGGAAGAAACCCAATCAATATTGCTTTTTTACCTGCAGATAAGAGCGAAGAACTTATTGACCAAATGCGTGAAGACCTTTTTCCATTTGAAAAGATTTATCACGACGTATTAGAATGCGGTTTAGCAATCGTAAACCCAGACTGGCACGCAGGTCCAGTGCTATTCAACATTTCAAGAATTGAAAGTCCACAAGTAAATTTCTTCCTTTATGAACATGGCTGGACACCATCTGCTTGCAGACTTAATATAGCATTAGATAAAGAAAGAAAGGCAATAGGCGAAGTTTTGGGTTATAACCTTAGACCGATGGAAGACTTTGCAGGCAGACCTGCAGATTATGAATGGACGTGGCAAGACCTTTATAAAGAAGGGCACGGTTCAATCGGCTTGACACCTATTTGTGGACCTAATGACCTTAACAGCCGTTATTTAACCGAAGACATTCCTTATGGCCTTGTCCCTTGGGCTGCAATAGCAGAACTTGTCGGTGTTAAAATGCCATTAACAAACGGCTTTATTGACATCATTAATATTGTTCACGAAAAAGACTGGCGTAAAGAAGGCCGTAGTTTAGAGCAACTCGGTATTGCCGGTATGGATAAAGATACTTTACTTAAATACGTTCGCACAGGCAACAAGTAAAGCAATTTACGAAAAAGTAAAACACCGTTTTGGCTCAAAAACCAAAGCGGTGTTTATTTATTACAATGATTATAAGTTTATTTTAGACATACCTTGGCTTGGTGATTCGTTCATAATCTTATGATAAGCACGATAAAATGCAGAGTAATCGTTAAAGCCAACCTTTTCGCACGCAACTGCTAAAGACATACCTTTAAGGTTATATTCACGGACAAGAACAATTCGTTTGTAAGAAATATACTTGTTGACAGTAAACCCTGTACCTTCTTTAAAAAGTTTGCATAGATATTCGCGCGACATATAAAAATGACTTGCAATATCTTCAAGGGAAATATGTTTGGTTAGGTTATCGTTAATATACTCAATTATTTTTTTAATTTTTTGTTGTTTGTGGTTGATTTTTTCCAACTTCATAACTTGTTTGTCAAGATTGTAAAGCAATTCAATAATAACGCTACTAATAACAACGTGATTAGGATTATTTTCTTTAGCATATTTATCTAATCTATTAACAATTTCAAAAAGTCCAGAACTTAAAACTTTGTCGCTTGGAATAATATTATTAGTGCCAAGGGCACGATTAAAAAACATTTCTGATAGTTCGGTGCAGTTGTGCTTAACGAAAAAATCAAGGTTAACCATCAATAAGATATATTCGCATTCTAGACCTTCTTTAAAAACACTTCTGTGCAACTCGTCATTTCCGACTAAAAGAATATCACTTGGCAACAAATGGATGCGTTTACCTTCAATGATATAGTCTAACTCTCCTTTAAGCAAGACAATTGTTGAAAACAATTCTCTATCGACGTGTGAAGTCGAACCGTTTTCGCCGTTATTTACATTGTGAAGGAAAGTAAAACCCTGTTGTTTGTTGGCGATTTCAATTTTAATAAAATTTTTCACATCAAACTCCTTCATTAACAAGAATTTTTTCTACACGTTTATAAATTAGCAATGCGAGTAATACTGCAAGAAGTCCAGAAACCAGTTTTCCTATTACCATAGGTAAAAGGAAAGAAGGCATAAACGCCATAGTAAAGGCTAGGTGGTCTGCAAGAAGAAACGAAGAAGACACTGTAAATGCCGAGTTAATAAAAGCACCTTTTTTGTCCATATCTTTCATCAAGTCAAAGGTGGAAACGTTGTTTGCAAGTGTTGAAATAAAACCAACAGTTGAATAGCCGTTGACTTTTAATGCACCACCTAGTTTATTCATAGGTTTAGAAAGTGCTTTTGAAATAACAAATAAAAAAGGAAAAGTGCCAGCCATAACGACTGATGCATTCAAGCAAATAGTTATAGCATTAAAAGCACTGTCAGCATTTTTAATTGGTTTAAAACCAAGTAAAAGTTCGGTTATTCCAAGCATTAAGCCAATTGATATTATTATTTTAATTAAAGTTCCTAAAACGCTAAATATTTTTATACAAGTGTTAGGAAAACGTAAAAGTCCAAAAGAAATAATGCCTGCAAAAATTATTAGAGGCAACAAGTCTAAAAGGAGGGGGATAAAGGCGATTTTGCAAATAAAACCTGCAATTAAACAACCAATAGGAATGGTGAGAATTCCACATAAAAGACCTAAAATAAGTTCTTTGTGCCTTTCTTTTTTTAAGCACCCTAATGCTAAAGGAATAGTAAAGGAAATGGTTGCTCCCATCATTGATGCTACAATCATTCCGTTAAATGTTCCAAGTTGAGTATTTTTTGCAACTTCAATAGCGAGTGGTGCACCACCCATATCGTTTGCAAATAAAGATGCTGGAATAATGGAAGGTTCAATTCCAAACACGTTGTAAACAAAATCAAACAAAGGTGAAAGAATGTCTGCAAGGATAGGTGCAATTATAATCATACCAAGCATTGAAAGCACAAGTTGCCCAAGCAGGTTAAAACCCTTTTCAAATTCTTTACCTAAACCGAATTTGTTGTTGAATATTCTGTCGATTGCACCTAATAGTGCAAAGACAAGCATAATAATAGAAACGATTTTCATACTTCACCTAATCGTATACAATATATAATTAAGTATACCATAACAAATTAAAAAACGCAATATTATTTGCAAAAAGTAATATACCGATATTAAAACAATAATTGCAAAAATTAACATTTTTCTGTTCGGGAAAAAATATATAAAAAATCAAAGAGCACCACTATCAATGTGGTGCTCTTTGATTTGAAAAATGAAAAAACTTGTAAAAACTAAAAATTAGTGTTCTGCGGAGTTATTATTTTACATTTGGTACTTGCTAGTTTTTCAACGTATTCAATAGGTGGGGTCTTTTCAGTGATAAGATAATCAATTTCATCAAAGTTAAAGTCCTTACATAAAAAAACCTTATTGAACTTTGTGCTGTCACACAAAATAGCAAGTTTGTTTGAGTTCTTACGCATTTGTTGTTTAATTTTTGCTTGTTCAATGCTGGCTTCGGTTATTCCGTTTGCCAAATCAAGCCCAGAGCAAGAAATAAGCGAAATATCGGCGTGAATTCTAGAGATATAATCAATAGTGTCAGAACCGATGATAGAGTTTGAGTGATTTTGGACTTGCCCGCCAGCAATATAAATTTTAATATTGTTAGTTTGCGATAGCAAAAGAGCATTTCGAAGCCCAATGGTTGTGACCGACAAATACTGAAAACTATTCAAAAGGGGAATAGTAAGCCCCGTTGTTGAACTTGAATCTAAAAAAATGGAATCGCCGTTTTTAACCAACTTAACGGCAAGGTTGGCGATAGTTTTTTTAGCAACAATGTTTTCTTGTTCTCTTAAAGCAAAAGCCGATTCTTCGGTGGTTGACCTAAACGGAATCGCACCGCCGTGCGAACGCTTGATTAACCCCTGACTTTCCATTTGTCGAAGGTCACGCCTGATGGTTGCACCGCTTACAAAAAGTTTTGCTGCAAGTTCTTCAACCGTGGCGGAGTTCGTTTTGTTCAAAATGTCCAAAATTTCTTCTTGACGTTCAAGAGTGAGCATAATTTTCCCCCATTTTTTAGGTTTTAACCCTAAAAATTCAAAAAATCGTGTTCATTTATGTTCATTTATGTTCATATTTTAACACAAAAATTTTCTTTTTGCAACTTATTTACAAGGGGATGCAAAAATTTTTTTATATGATATAATATAAAATGTAAAAAAATGATACAAGGAGAACTATAAATGAAGACCAAAGCAGTTAGACTTTATGGAGAAAGCGATTTAAGACTTGAAGAATTTGATTTACCAGAAATCAAAGATAACGAGATATTAGCAAAAGTTGTTTCAGACAGTATTTGTATGTCAAGTTATAAAGCGGCAATTCAAGGCGGAAATCATAAGAGAGTGCCAAACGACGTTGCAACAAACCCAATTATTATTGGACACGAATTTTGTGGCGACATCATCAAAGTAGGAGCAAAGTGGCAACACTTATTCAAAGAAGGAATGAAATTTGGTATCCAACCAGCAATTGGATTAAAAGAAAATCCATACATTGCCCCAGGATACTCATATAACTATATCGGTGGCGATGCAACCTATATTGTTATTCCAAACGAAGTAATGGAACAAGATTGTCTTATTCCTTACGAAGGCGACAGTTATTTTAAGGCTTCGCTTGCAGAACCAATGTCATGCATTATTGCAGGCTATCACGAAAACTTCCACAACAACTACGAATCACACAGCCACGAAATGGGCATTAAGGAAGGCGGTGCAGTTGCTATTTTAGCAGGTGTTGGACCAATGGGTCTTGGTGCGGTTGATTACGGCTTGCACTGTGACAGGAAGCCATCACTTATGGTAGTCACTGATATTGACCAAGCAAGACTTGACAGGGCTGCAAAATTATTGACGGTTGAAGATGCTGCTAAAAACGGCGTTAAACTTGTTTACGTTAACACTTCAACACTCGAAGACCCTGTTGCATATATGAAAGGCTTAAACGGTGGAAAAGGTTTTGACGACGTGTTTGTTTACGCACCGGTTGCACCACTTGTTGAACAAGGCGATGCACTTTTGGGTGAAAAGGGTTGCTTAAACTTCTTTGCAGGCCCAACCAAAACAGACTTCTCTGCAAAAATCAATTTCTATGACGTGCATTACACGTTCCATAGAATCACCGGAACTTCAGGTGGAAACACTGACGACTTAAGGGAAGCACTTAAACTTGCAGGTGAAGGCAGAATCGACCCATCAATTATGATTTCACACGTTGGTGGCCTTGACAGTGCAATTGAAACGACATTAAATCTTCCAAACATTAAGGGTGCAAAGAAACTTGTTTACACACACATTTCAATGCCTATGACTGCTATTGTAGATTTTGCAGAACTTGGCAAAACCGACAAATTCTTTGCTGATTTAGCAGAAATTTGCGAAAGAAACAATGGAATTTGGTCAGCAGAAGCAGAAAAATACGTTTTAGCAAACGCAAAGAAAATCTAGTAAAAAAAAATCATTACGATATAAATAAAGGAGAAAAGATATGGCAAATCCAATAATGATGCCAAAAGCAGGCATAACGGTTGAAAGTTGTATTTTAACCGAATGGAAAGTAAAAGTTGGTGACAGCGTAAAAGTAGGCGACGTGCTTGCAACTTACGAAACAGACAAATCGTCATTTGACTTAACAGCAGAAGTAGAAGGCGAAGTTTTAGCACTTTTCTGCGAAGCAGGCGATGAAGTCCCTGTATTAACCAACATAGCAGTAGTTGGCAACAAAGGCGAAGATTATTCAGCCCTTGCACCAAACGGAGCAACAGCACCAGTTGTTGAAGAAGTTAAAACCCCAGCAGTTGAAAGTGCACCAGCACCAGTTCAAGCAAAACCGGTTAATCCAAACGTAAAACCTGTGGCAATGCCAAAGGCAGGTATAACTGTTGAAAGTTGTATCTTAACCGAATGGAAAGTTAAGGTTGGCGACGCTGTTAAAGTTGGCGACATTATGTTCTCATACGAAACAGACAAATCATCATTTGACTATCAAGCAGAAGTAGAAGGCGAAGTTTTAGCACTTTTCTGTGAAGCAGGCGATGAAGTTCCTGTATTATCAAACGTATGTGCAGTTGGCCCACACGGTGAAGATGCATCAGGCTTATCACCAAACGGAGCAACAGCACCTGTTGTTGAAGAAGTTAAAGCCCCAGCACAAGCAGTTGCAAGTGCACCAGTTGCATCAGCACCAGCACAAGCAAGTGCAGAAGGTAAAGTTTTTGCATCTCCAAGAGCAAAAAACCTTGCTGAAAAATTGGGCGTTGATTTAGCAACTGCAACAGCAACCGGCCCTAACGGCAGAATTATCGAAAGAGACGTTAGAGAAGCAAGCGTTAATAAGAAAGAAGTTGTTGAACAAGTTAAAGCACCTGTTTCAGCACCAGCAGTTGCACCTGTTGAAGTTAAGGCAAGTGACGACTTGAAGGCTTATAAAGACGAAAAGATGTCAAACATCAGAAAAGTTATTGCAAAGAATATGGTTATGAGTTTATCAACAATGGCTCAACTTACACACACCATTTCATTTGATTGCACTAACGTTATGGCGTTTAGAAAAATGCTTAAAGACAATGCAGAAATTCTTAAATTGCCACCAATCACAATCAATAACATTATAGTATATGCAGTTTCAAGAGTATTGAAAAAGCATAGAGACTTAAACGCACACTTAATCAATGGCGACACAATGCGTTATTTTGAACACGTTAATATGGGTATTGCAACCGACACACCAAGAGGGCTTTTAGTTCCAACCTTGTTCGGTGCAGACACAATGACGCTTTCTGAAATCGCAGTTAAGTCAAAGAAACTTTCAACCGATGCAATCGAAGGCAAACTTGCACCAGAACTTTTAACCGGTGGAAGTTTCACCATCAGCAACGTTGGTACAATGGGCATTGAAAGTTTCACACCTGTTGTAAACCCACCACAAACGGGTATTTTGGGTGTAAACACGTTAGAAACCAGAGTTAAAATTGGTAAGGACGGCGAAATCGTGCCTTATACAGCAATGGCACTTTCACTTTCATACGACCACAGGGCACTTGACGGTGCACCTGCATCAAGGTTCTTGAAAGACTTAAAAGACTATCTTGAAAATTTCAGCATAAATTTAATGGCTGACTCAATTTAAAGGAGAACAAAATGGAAATTTTTGATTTAATCGTTATCGGTGGTGGCCCAGGTGGATACCTTGCTGCTGAAAGAGCAGGCCACGCCGGCTTAAAAACAATGGTAATTGAAAAGAAATCTTTTGGTGGCGTATGCTTAAACGAAGGTTGCGTTCCAAGCAAAACTTTCTTGAATTCAGCAAAGGTTTTCGACTATGCTAACCACGCAAACGCTTACGGCGTAAACATTGACGGAAAAGCAACAGTTGACCAAAAATTCGTTGTTGAAAGAAAGAACGGCGTTGTAAAAATGCTCGTTTCAGGAGTTAAAGCACAATTAAAGAGAAACAAAGTTGTAATGAAAGAAACTGTTGGCTTTATCGAAGGCAAGTCAGACGAAGGATATATCGTTAAAGCAGGCGAAGAAAAGTTCATTGCAAAACGCTTAATCATTGCAACAGGCTCTATGCCAGTTGTTCCACCAATCCCAGGTTTAAGAGAAAATCTTGAAAGCGGATTAGTTATGACTAATAAGGAAGTTTTAGATTTAACTGAAATTCCTGAAAAGTTAGTTGTAATCGGCGGTGGCGTTATCGGTCTTGAAATGGCAAGTTATTTCTCATCAGTTGGTTCAAAAGTGACTGTTGTGGAAATGCTTAATAAGATTGCAGGCCCAACCGAAAACGAAATCTCTTCAATTTTACAAAAGAGTTTAGAAAAGAAAGGCGTTGAATTCAAACTTGGTGCAAAAGTGACCGCTGTTGAAAAAGACGGTGTTGTTTACGAAAAGGACGGCAAGGTTGAAAAGGTTATGGCAAACAAAGTTCTCTGCTCAATCGGCAGAAGAGCAGTGACCCAAAACATCGGTTTAGAAAACATCGGCGTTGCTATGGATAGGGGTGCAATCATTACCGACGATATGATGAAAACTAACGTTGCAAACGTTTACGCTGTTGGTGACGTTAATGCAAAAGTTATGCTTGCCCACACCGCTTATAGAGAAGCAGAAGTTGCAGTAAACAACATTACCGGTAAAAAAGATAGAATGCGTTATAACGTTATTCCATCAGTTATTTACACAAACCCAGAAGTTGGCTCTGTTGGTGAAACCGAAGAAAGTGCAAAACAAAAGGGCTTGGACGTTAAATGCGTTTCAATACCTATGACTTTCTCTGGAAGATATATTGCTGAAAATACTGACCTTAACGGTATTTGCAAGTTAGTTATCAACAACAAGACAAACACACTTATCGGTGCACACATTATCGGTAGTTATGCGGGCGAATTTATCGTTTCAGTTTCAGCAATGATAGATTTAGAAGTGGATATTGAAAACATTAAGAAATTGGTTTTCCCACACCCAACGGTATGCGAAATCGTTAGAGAAGCGATTTTCCAAATATAATCTAGTTAAAAAATATAAGGAGATATAAAAATGCCAAAGAATTTAATAATTGACCCTAATTTTATAAGGGCACAAGGTAAAATTCAATTTACAGACATTCCTGTAAACGTTTACAACAAGTCTATTAAAGACGAAAAAGAAAATTTTTCAAAGCAAGATTTTGTTCGTATCTTTAACGACATCGCAATGCTTCGAGAATTTGAAAGCATGATTAACGACATCAAAATCAAGAACGAATATCAAGGCTTTAAGCACTCATACCCAGGCCCAGCACACTTGTCAATGGGACAAGAAGCAGCAGCCGTTGGTCAAGCATATATCCTTGATATGGACGATATGACTTTTGGTTCACACAGAAGCCATAGTGAAGTTTTGGCACGTGGTCTTGCATCAATCAACAAATTGCCAGAAGATAAACTCTATCAAATTATGAAAGACTTTATGGGTGGCGAAACGCTTGCTCCTGTTGAAAAACTCAACAAGACAGGCAACGTAAAAGATTTAGCAATTGACTTCCTACTCTATGGATTTATGAGTGAAATTTTTGCTCGTAAAACAGGTTTCCACAGAGGTATGGGTGGTTCAATGCACGTATTCTTCTTACCATTTGGTATCTATCCAAACAACGCACTCGTTGGCGGTGCTGCTCCGGTTGCTCTCGGTGCTGCATTATATAAGAAAGTTAATGACAAACCAGGTATCGTTATCTCTAACGTAGGTGACGGTGCAGTAGGTTGCGGTGTTGTTTATGAATCAATGAACTTTGCTGCTATGGACCAACTCCGTCAACTTTGGGAAAAGAAAGGCGGACTTCCAATTCTCTTTAACTTCTTCAACAATGGCTACGGCATGGGCGGTCAAACCAGAGGTGAAACAATGGCTTATGACTTCTTGGCTCGTCTTGGTGCTGGTATTTCTCCAACACAACTTTATGCTGAAAGAGTTGATGGCTTTAACCCACTTGCAGTTATTGATGCAATGAAGAGAAAGAAGAAGATTTTAGTAGATGGCGACGGCCCAGTTCTTCTTGACGTTGTGACATATCGTTATGCTGGTCACTCTCCATCAGACGCTATGAGTTATAGAACTGTTGAAGAACTTGAAAACTGGAAGCAATATGACCCAATGGTGACATATAGAAAAGCACTTGTTGACGCAAAAGTTGAAAGCGACGGCAAATTTGATGACATCATTGCAGGCATTAAAGAAAGAATGCTTAAACTTTGCAAACTTGCTGCTGACCCTGTTGAATCTCCATATCTTGATTTCAAGAAAGACCCATATTACGTTGAAGACTTAATGTTCTCAAACGGCAGTGTTGAAAGCATGGGTGATAGACCTGTTGAAATCGGCAAAGACGTTAAGATTCCTATGGAAGAAAACCCAAGAGTTAAACAAATCGCTGGTAAATCACGTTATGCGTTTGACGAAAAGGGCAACCAAGTTTCTAACATGAAGAGATACAATATCCGTGACGGCTTATTCGAAGCAATCATTGATAAATACTATAAAGACCCAACCTTAACCGCTTATGGTGAAGACGTGCGTGATTGGGGCGGTGCATTCGCAGTATATAAGGGCTTAACAGAAGCACTTCCATACCACAGATTATTTAACTCTCCAATTTCAGAAGCGGCAATCGTTTCTTCTGCAGTAGGTTATGGTCTTTGCGGTGGTAGAGCAATTATCGAACTTATGTATGCTGACTTTATGGGTAGAGCAGGCGACGAAATCTTTAACCAACTTGCAAAATGGCAAGCAATGAGTAGTGGTATTTTGAAGATGCCTGTTGTTCTTCGTGTATCAGTTGGTGCTAAATACGGTGCACAACACTCACAAGATTGGGTTGCACTTCCTGCACACGTTCCAGGACTTAAAGTTTGCTTCCCTGTCACCCCATATGATGCAAAAGGTTTAATGAACTCTGCACTCAATGGCACAGACCCTGTTATCTTCTTTGAAAGCCAAAGAATTTACGACAAGGGTGAAGAATTTAGAAAGGAAGGCGTGCCAGAAGGATATTATGAAATCCCACTTGGCGAACCAGACGTTAAGAGAGTTGGTAGCGATATCACAATTCTTACAATCGGTGCAACATTGTATAGAGCAATGGATGCTGCTAAAATTCTTTCTGAAAAATACGGCGTAGAAGCAGAAGTTATCGACGCTCGTTCAATCGTTCCGTTCAACTACGAAAAAGTTGTTGAATCAGTTAAGAAGACGGGCAGAATTATTCTTGCATCTGACGCTTGCACCAGAGGTTCTATCCT
>CAJGDO010000028.1 GCA_904502225.1 uncultured Clostridia bacterium | reverse complement strand
GTATATGAATATGTCATATTTTTGGTTTCAATTTGTGCTTCTTGCACTTTTTCAGTTGGGTTCCAAGTCTTTTCCAAAACTTTGCCCGTCACAACGTTTTTCATTGTTGTTCTAACGAACGCTGCACCCTTGCCTGGTTTAACGTGTTGGAAGTCAACGATTGTGTAAATACCGCTTTCGTATTCAAACGTCACGCCTTTTCTAAAATCGCCTGCTGTAATCATATTTAATTTCTCCTTAAAAAATTATCTAAATTTATTTTATTATTTTTAACTCTTTACTGTCTGTAAAAAGCCTTTTTACGCCTTTATCGGTTAGTAAGACTGTGTCTTCTATCCTTATCCCAAACCGGTTTTCCAAATAAACGCCCGGCTCTATGGTAAACACCATATTTTGCTTTAACTTAACGCTTTGCTTTGGCGAAAGGGTTGGATATTCGTGAATTTCAAGCCCAACGCCGTGCCCTAAAGAATGAGTGAAATATTCACCAAAACCACTTTCAACTAAAACCTGTCTTGCAAACGCATCAGCCTCACAAGTTAAAGTGCCACACTTGATATTTTGCTCTGCCGATTGGTTTGCTCTTAGCACCGAGTTATATGCTTTTATAAACTCTTTGTCTGGCTCGCCAAAAAACACCGTTCTTGTTATATCCGAGCAATAGCCGTTATACTTTGCACCCATATCGATTAATATGGAAGTGTTTTTTTCTAACTTTTTATCGCTTGTTTTGTGGTGTGGTATCGCACCGTTTTTGCCAAAAGCAACGATTGTTTCAAACGAAGTGCCACTGCCACCAAACTCTATAATGCTTTTTTCAATTTCAGCCTTTAATTCAAGTTCGGTAATACCCTCTTCAACACTTTCTAAACCTTTATAAAGTGCCTTTTGTGCAATCTCGCACGATTTGATTACTTTTTCAATTTCCTTTTCGGTTTTTACCGAACGATATTGATTAATAATCTCTTCCGCATCTAAAATATTAAGCCCAAACTCTAAAAACTTATTATACCTTTTAACCGAAGTTTTAGAAAAGTCCAAATATAAGTTTTCCGTTCCTATCTCGGTTAAAAAATCTTTTATGTCGGCTAAACTCTTAAACAACTTTACGTCAACGCCCTTTGCCGTTAAACCGTCCTTAACGCCAAGATATGACCTTGCATCAATAAAGCAAGTTTTTTTATCAGCCACCACCAAATAACCTTCTTCAAGTGGTGAACCTATAAGATATTCACTCGTAAGGTCATCAAAAACCAAACAAGCGTTTTTGTTATCAAACTTAATGTTTTTCATTTAACTATTTTATTTTACCAAATAAAAGCAAAAAAGTCAATTGCCGTAATATATATTTTGCATTTTTAATGCATCTTTATCCTGCGTTCCTGCCGATTCGCAAATAATAAACGGCTCTAACGCAAGTTTTTTAAGGGCAAGTGCCAACGGCTCAAAATTTGGCCCGTAATGGTTATCCTCAAAAGTCAAATGCCTAACTTCGCCTTTTGCCGAATATTCTATCTTGGAAAAGTGGATATGAAAGTTTTTCATTCTTTCATAACCCAAATTATCCACCATAAATTCAAGCCTATCTAAATAATCTTGTTCGGTTTTAAGACTGCCAAATTCCCTTGCGTTAATATGCCCAAAGTCCACACAAGGCGTGTAAATCTTGTCAATCTTGCAAAATTCCACAACTTCTTCAATAGTGCCAATTTGCCCTAACTTGCCCATAGTTTCTGGGCAAAAAATAAGGTCTGAAAGCCCCTTTTCGTAAATTATGTCTTTAAGGGTTAAAAGCCTTTGCTTTGTTAGTTCAACTGCCTTTTCCCTGCTCATTTTGCCTTGGCTTGCTGGGTGAAAAACTATTCTTTTGCCACCCATAAGTTTAACCTTTTCTGCAGACTGCAAAACGTATGAATATGACTTGACGGCATTTTCTTCTTCTGGGTTAGCAAAGTTAATATAATATGGTGCGTGAACGCTTATTTCAACACCTTGCTCGCTAAACGCCTTGCCTATGCTTACTGCACGCTCATCACTTAAATTGACGCCACGCCCAAAAGAATATTCGAAGCAGTTTAGCCCCATTTGCTTTACCCAAACTGCACTTTCTTCACTTTTGGTTTTACCCGCCTCGCTAAAGGCTATGGAATTGCCACTTGGCCCAAATTTAATCATACTTTCTTTCCTTTGCTTTAATTATGTCAAAAGATAACTGTTCTTTTAGTTTATCTTGACTTTCAAACTTTTTTATATCCCTTAAATAAGATAAAAAGTAAACTTCAATCTTCTTTCCATAAAGATTTCCGTTAAAATCAATTAGGTGCGACTCTATAACGCTTTCATTTAGGTTAAAAGTTGGTCTTGCACCACAGTTAATTATACTTAAATATTCTTTTACGTCCACTTTGGTTTTTCCAACGTAAACGCCCGTTTTTACGCAAATTTTATCCTTATCTAACTTAATATTTGCTGTTGGAAATCCCAAACTTTTGCCCACTTGCCTATCCTTAAAAACCGTGCCACAAACCGAAAAGTTCCTGCCTAAAAGCAAGTTTACCTTATCAATTTGCCCATCTTTAAGGTGTTTTTTAATAAGGGTTGTTGAGATTTTTTGGTCAAACATATTAAGCGTTTTGACAACCATATGTTTTTGGTTATGCTCTTTTGCATAAGCCGATAAATAACAAACGTCACCCTTGCCAAACGCACCAAAGGTATAATCTTCGCCACTAAAATAGCAGGCGATATTATATTTTTGGTTTAAGTGGTCTAAAAAATCTTTTTTATCCGTGGATAAAAACTCTTTAGTGCTAGGTGCAAAATAAATGTCGTTTACCCCCAAACTTTTAAGAAGTTTTTCCCTTTCTTCAGTAAGATAAACGTTTTGTTCATCATTACTGCCTATGATTGCTTTAAGGTTGCCTGAAAAAGTGAACACGGTTAAGGTTAAACCGTTTTCATCAGCATACTTTTTGGCAGTTTTAATAACCTTTTGATGCCCCAAATGCACACTGTCAAAACAACCCAATGCAATTACTGTTTTTTGTTTATCTAACATAAGAATTTATCCTAACAACACCGTTTTCAACTTTGCCAACGCCAATAAAAGAGCCTTGGTTATAAACCCTATACGTTCCGTCCTTAAACCCGTAATTTTCAAAAACGCCATCCAAAATTTTTTGGGCTTGGTTTTTGTCTAAATTAAGTTTTTCAAAACTGACGGCAAGGTCTGCGGGTATAAGGAATTTTTCTGCATCGCTTTGATTTTTGAACTTCTCTATTTCCACCCCGTTATCGAGCGTGAAAACACCGCACCTTGTTCTAACGAGTTTGCTCATTACCCCAAGCGAACCGACCGCTAAACCTATATCACGGGCAAGCGAGCGAATATACGTGCCACCCTTACAGTCGATTTTGAATTCAAACTCGTTTTCAGCCGTTTGCCCCAAACACTCAATATCTAAAATGTGGACTTTCTTTGCTTCAAGCGTGAAATCAACCCCACTTCTTGCAAGTTCATAACCCCTTTTTCCGTTAATACATTTTGCCGAAAATTTTGGTGGGACTTGGTCTATTTCCCCGATAAAATCTTTTAATACGCTCTTAATCTCACTAATAGTTGGTATTTTAGAACAATTATCAGTCTTTTCACCAGTGATATCAAGCGTGTCGGTGGTAAAGCCGAATATAAAACGGGCAACGTAAGTCTTTTCCTTATCGAGCATATATTGAAAAAGTCTTGACGCTTTGCCAACGCCGACAGGCAAAACACCTTCTGCCATAGGGTCTAACGTGCCCATATGCCCACATGGGCAATTAAATTTTTTCTTAACAGCACCAACGGCATAAGCCGAACTCATACCACTTGGCTTAATCAAATTTATAAAACCTGTCATTTTATTCAACAATGTTTTGCTTTACAGCATAACAAATTTTATCAATAATTTCTTCATATTCGCCTTGAATTTGGCAACCGCTTGCAAGCACGTGGCCACCGCCACCAAAAACGCTTGCAACAGCGTTCACGTCCGTCCCTTTAGAGCGAAAACTTATTTTATATTTGTTGGTTGACATTTCTAACACGCAAGCCCCAACTTCAAGCCCGTCAACCCCCATTAAAAAGTCGATAAAACCTTCGGTTTCATCTTGCTTTGCACCACTTTCAACAAGGTCTTGTTGCCTTACGGTTGCAACGCCGAACTTTCCGTCTAAAAAGTATCTTATTTTAGACATTGTAAGACCAAAGAGTTTTGCCCTTTCTTTACTTTGTTTAGTGAACATATGATAATGTATGGTATTTAAGTCAGCACCCAAAGACACCAACTTGCTTGCCGATAAAAGCGTTTGACTTGTCACGTTTTTATGCCTGAAATTGCCCGTATCGGTCATAATGCCCATAAGCAAAAGATTTGCCATTTCCTTGTCAATATTAACGCCCATTGTTTCAATAAGCGAAAGCACGTTTTCACAATTACTTGCACTGTCAAACACGTAATTTATTTTAGCGTACCTTGTGTTTGAAACGTGGTGGTCGATTGAATAAGTGTTTTTATGCTTAATAAATTCTTCATAAAAACTGCCAAGCCTTGTTGTATCGGCACAATCTATTGCTAAAAACGCCGAAAATTCTTTTTCGAGTGTGTTTTTAACAACTTTAACACTATTTAAAAAGAAAAATCTCGACGGCACAACGTCATCACAAAC
Source organism: uncultured Clostridia bacterium (assembly GCA_904502225.1). Lineage (GTDB taxonomy): Bacteria > Bacillota > Clostridia > Christensenellales > Borkfalkiaceae > UBA1259. The sequence goes on along the minus strand of CAJGDO010000028.1, from coordinate 9,454 downwards.
GACTTGCACCCCAATGCCGAGATTTTTTAAAGCAAGGGAAAGTGCAAGTGCAGAGCCTAACGTGTCGCCATCTGGGCGAATATGACAAAATATTGCCACTTCTTTCTCTTTTTTAAGTTTTTCAGATAAACTTTCTAAACTTATCACTTGTTCTCTTCCTCATTAATTTTCTTAAAAAGTTTATCCATTTTGTCGCCATATTCCATTGAGCCATCTAAAACAAAGTTTAGTTCTGGCACAGTTCTTGCACGAACGACTTTTGCAAGTTCATAACGAATTCTTTTTGCATCAGCCTTAATCGCATCAAAGGTGGCTTTCGCCTTTTCTTTATTGGTTGAAAACACGCTGACATAAACCTTTGCGTAAGAAAGGTCGTTCGCACAGTCAACAGCCAAAATGGAAAACATTTCTGTTATAAGTGGATTTTTTAGTTTTCTTGAAATGATTTCGTAAATTTCTTTTTGCAATTCGCTATTTATTCTATCACTTCTTGAAACGCCGTTATTTCTTCTCATTAATCTTTATTTTCCTCTACTTGATAACTTTCTATAAAGTCGCCAACTTTAATGTCGTTGAATTTTTCAATACTGATACCACACTCAAAGCCTTGTGCAACTTCTTTAACGTCGTCTTTAAAGCGTTTTAATTGTAAAACGTTTCCTTCACAAATCATAACGTCATCACGGTAAATACGGAGTTTGCCGTTTCTAATAATCTTACCTTCTGTGACGTAGCAACCTGCAACTTGGCCAACGCCTGAAATCTTGAACACTTCTCTAACTTCTGCCTTACCCATATAAACTTCTTTGAATTTAGGTGCAAGCATACCTTTAAGTGCCCTTTCAACGTCTTCAATGGCTTCGTAAATAACCCTATAAAGTTTAATATCAACGCCACTTCTTTCAGCAATTTGTTTAGCGTTAGAGTCTGGCCTTACGTTGAAGCCGATGATGATTGCATTTGAAGATTCAGCAAGCATAATGTCTGATTCTTTAATTGCTCCCGCAGCAGCGTGGATAACCTTAACCCTAACTTCTTCGTTTGATAGTTTTTCAAGCGAACTCTTAACCGCTTCAACAGAGCCTTGAACGTCTGCTTTAACGATTAATGGAAGAATCTTCATTTCGCCTTCAGCAATCTTATTAAACACGTCGTCAAGCGTCACTTTGCTTGATGCTTTAAGCATGTTTTCTTTTTCTTTGTTTTGTCTTTCTTCTGCAACAAGTTTAGCAAGTTTTTCGTGTTCAACTGCATAGAGAACGTCGCCAGAGTTTGGCACTTCATCAAGCCCCATAATTGAAACAGGCATTGATGGACCGGCACTGGTCACTCTTCTGCCCTTATCATCAACCATTGCCCTAATCTTACCCGTCGCCGTGCCAACGATAACGCTGTCTGAAACACGGAGCGTGCCGTTTTGAACTAAAATAGTTGCGATTGGACCTTTGGTTTGGTCAAGTTTTGCTTCGATTACAACACCTTTTGCCTTTCTGTCTGGGTTTGCTTTTAAGTCTTTCATTTCAGCAACAAGGTTAATGTTTTCTAAAAGGTTATCAAAGCCTTCGCCGGTTTTTGCTGAAACAGGGCATAAAATTGTGTCCCCACCCCATTCTTCTGGCAATAAGCCGTTTTCGGTCAATTGAGTTTTAATTCTTTCAACGTTTTTCTCTGGCTTATCGATTTTATTTACTGCAACGATAATAGGAACGTCTGCCGCTTTTGCGTGGTTAATAGCCTCAATAGTTTGTGGCATAATACCATCGTCAGCCGCAACGACTAAAACAGCGATGTCGGTTGCTTGTGCACCACGAGCACGCATTGCGGTAAACGCTGCGTGGCCAGGGGTATCAAGGAAAGTGATGGTTTCGCCACCAACGTTCACTTGGTAAGCACCAATGTGTTGGGTAATGCCACCCGCTTCGCCAGCAGTCACGTTTGTCTTTCTAATTCTATCTAAAAGTGAAGTCTTACCGTGGTCAACGTGTCCCATAACGGTGACAACAGGTGGACGCTTTTTAAGGTCTTTTTCGTTATCAACAACGTCGTCAAAGCCCTCACTTAAAACGTCTTCCGCCGTCTTGTCGAGTTTAAGTTCAAGTTCAATTCCAAGGTCATCTGCAATAAAGGCTGCCGTATCAAAGTCGATAGAGTCGTTAATCGTCTTCATAATGCCTTCTTTGAATAGACGCTTGGTGATTTCAGCAGCCGTGATACCGATTTTTTCACTCAATACTTTTAATGGGATAACTTCGGTGGTGATAACTGCCTTTTCAATCTTAATAACGTTTACTTCTGCCTTTTCTTTCGTCTTTTTAACAGGGCGGAATTTTCTGTATCCGCTCTTGTTTTCATCAAAATCATCAATATCGACTTGACCTTTGATTAAAGCACGCTTGTTAATAACGTGTTTATCTTCAAACGACCTATCGTTATTTTGTTTTTTCTTTGCAAAAGAACGTTTATCTTCTTTTTGGATTACAGGTGGTGCAACAAACGTGCTTGGCTTTTTAGGTGCAACGTTTTGACCGCCTTTATTAAATTCAGGTTTAGGAGAACGGTTGTTAAAACCTGTTTGCCCGTCTTTCTTTTTGTCGAAAGGCTTATCGTTAGGGCGGAACTCACGCGAACGTGGGTTTTGACCGCCTTTATTATTGCGGTCACCCTTTTCGGTTTGAGTTTGCCTTTGGATAGGGCCTTCCCTACGAATAATAAACGATGGGCGTTCAGGTGGCGTGAATTGTTTTACTTCTTCCACCTTTGGCTCGGTTTTTTCAGGTGCAACTTGCCCTTTAACATCTTCAACCTTTTCAAGTTTTGGTTCGGTCTTTTCAGCAACCTTTTCTTCTGCCTTAACAGGTTTATTTTCAGGTTGAACTTCTTGATTTTTAACCGTCTTTTCTTCAACCGGCGTTGAGGTTGCAGTTTCAACCTTTTCTTTTTCGGCACTTTCCTTTTCAATCTTTGCCGATGCAAAAGCGTTTAACTTTTCTTCAAGAGCCTTTTTAACACTCTTTAAGTCCGCAACTCCCTTTTCATTTATTTGAATTAAGTTTTTAATATTTCCTTCTTCGATAATCTTACTTGCACTTTTAATATTATCAAGTCGCATATTGTTTTTTTCAGCCATTTATTTCTCCTAAATATTAACAATAAATTCATTTTCGCAGTTATCTAAAATTGCCTTTGCAAGTGCCGTGTCGATAACTGCCATTACCTTTGAGTTTTCTTTATAAGTCATCTCTTCAAGTTTAACTTCCTTTGTCGTTAAAAGTTTGCAGTGATATTTATTAGCAACTTTTTTTGCCTCTTGCTTTGTGTTTTCACTCGCAGAACAGCATACGATAAGCAAGTTGATTTTTTTTAGCGTTTGAACGGCGTTCATTCCTATTCTATATTTATTTGAACGGATTGCAAAGCCGATAAACGTTTGGGCTTTAGTCTTGTTTTCCAAAAAAATCCTCCGTTATCTTATCGTAAACGCTATCTTCCACTTGGCAAGAAAACGTGCGATTAAGAAGTTTTTGTTTTTTGAGTTTTTTTATGCAATTTTCATCGTTGCAAACGTACGCACCCCTTCCGTTTAACTTTCCGGTTAAGTCAAGTTTAATCTCGTCGTTAAACTTAACAACCCTTATAAGTTCTTTTTTAGGTTTTGCCGTTTTGCACGCAATACAAGTGCGGATAGGCACCTTTTTTTCCATACTAAATTTCTTCCTCTTGTTCAGTTTGTTCTACTTGGAAGTCGTCAAGTTCGTTAACGGCAACAGATTCGCTCTTAACGTCAATTTTCCAGCCAGTCAATTTAACAGCAAGTCTTGCGTTTTGTCCGCTTCTGCCGATTGCAAGTGAAAGTTTATCATCTGGAACAACAGCCATTGCACTTTCATCGCCCGTTTGAACAACCTTAACAACTCTTGCAGGTGACAATGCACTTGAAATGAATTCAAGTGGGTTTTCACTCCAAGGAATGATATCGATTTTTTCGCCACCAAGTTCGCTTACAATAGCGTTTACCCTTGCACCCTTTGCACCAACACACGCACCAACAGCATCAATAGATGGGTCTTCGCTGTAAATTGCAATCTTGGTTCTTTGACCAGGGTCTCTTGCAACGCCTTTAACTAAAACAATGCCTTGTTTGATTTCAGGAACTTCGTTCTCAAACAAACGTTTTACTAAACCGTTAGCCGTTCTTGAAACGACGATTTGAGCAACTCTGCCTGAATTTTTAACCCTCTTAACGTAAACGTTAAGTTTTTGGTTGACTTCATACTTTTCGTTTGGAACTTGGTCTCTTGGCATTAAAACGCCTTCGATTTGACTGCCACCAATTTCAACGTAAACACAGCCGTCTTCAATTCTTCTAACCGTGCAAACCATAAGTTCGCCTTCTTTGTCTTCAAATTCGTTTACAGTGTTTTCGTGTTCAATTTCACGGAGTTTTTGTAAAAGAACTTGCTTTGCAGTTTGTGCTGCAATTCTGCCAAAGTTTTTAGTTGCAATTTCGTTTGAAACCTTGTCGCCAACCTTATAAGACTTTTTAATTAATTGAGCATCGGCAAGCGAAATTTCCTTTTCGCTGTCAACGACTTCTTCAACTATCGTGCGGATAGCGTAAATTTTGATAGATTTTTTTTCAGGGTTAATTTTAACTTCAACAGCCCCGCCGTCTGCCGAGTTCTTTTTGTAGGCAATGCCAAGTGCATTTTCAAGTGCCAAAATAAACTCGTCTTTTGCTATACCCTTTTGCTTTTCAAGTTCGTCAAGTGCTAGAAAGAAATCTTGATTAATCATTTTTTTCTCCTTAAATTTTATCCTAAATTTTATATTTTTTTATTTTTATTCAAAGTCAATGTATTCGTTTACTTTGACTATGTTTTTAAGTTCGATGGTAAAGGTGGTTTTTGCATCTACCTTTAAGGTTATTTGCTTTTTATCATAACTCATCAAAAGCCCGTCGTAAAACTTTTTGCCCTTGATTGAGTTGATGAGCCTGACTTCAACCCTTTGACCGATGTGCGAATTAAAATCTTCATCAGTCTTAAAAGGCCAATCAATGCCAAGACTTGAAACGTTAAGCCTATAAGGTTCTCCAAAAGTTGGGTCAAACTCATCAATCGGCTCTAAAATAGCGTTGTGGAAAAGTTCGCAAGTATCAAGGTCAACCCCGCCTTCCTTTTTAATGAAAATTGTTAGTTCAGGATTCTTGCCTTGTTTAAACTCAACTTCAGCCACTTGCACGCCGAGTGGACTGCCAATTGAATTAGCAAATTCTAAAATTTCAGCGTTAGTTTTTACCTTCATATTTCTCCTTTATAAAAAGATATGAGAACGGGTTTCCGTTCTCATAAGTCAAGCATACTATTTAAGTATCTTTATATTAACATATTTTATTTGTTTTTGCAAGCGTTTTTTTAACTATTTTTAATTTTCATCATCTCGACAAGAGCCTCACTTGTCGCATAAGCGTCTGAAAGTGCCCTATGATGATGGAAAACTATTGAAAAATGGTCGGCAACCGTGTGCAAATCGTGGTGCTTTAGTTCGGGTAAAGTTTGCCTTGCAAGTTCCAAACTGTCAATGACAGGGTTTTTAATTTCATAACCGCTTGCACCTGCAAACCTTTTTAAAAATTTCATATCAAACTCGGCGTTGTGTGCAACCAATGTGCATCCGTCGATAAACTTGATAAAGTCTGGCATAACGCTTGCAATCTTTGGTGCATCTTTAACCATTTCTTCGGTAATTCCCGTCACCTTGGCGTTGTCTTCGGTAATGCGATAATCTGGCTTAACAAGTGTTGTAAACTGCTCAACAGCCTTTCCGTTCACCATTTTAACAGCACCTATTTCGGTTATGCCGTGATTTAAGTGGTCAAAACCCGTCGTTTCCAAATCGAAAACCACGATTGTCTTTTCGGTTAATTCTGCTGGCAAAACTTCTTCCACGTCAAACACGCTTTTAATCTTAACCGTTTCTCTTGCTGGGGTTGGGAAAATTTGAGTGTAATTTTTTGGTGCACTCTTTTTATACTTGTCTTTTTTGACAAAGTCGGTTGGGAAAGTGCAACGGTTTATCTTGTCAAATGTAAAAGAACGTCTGCCGTTATAATCCCCGATATTGCCACGTGCGATAATGGCATCGCCCACTGCAAGTTCTTTAATTTTGTGAAAGGTGTTTTTCTTTGAAAAATAAACGCCACCCGTCTTGCCCGTAGTATCATCAATATTGATTATCAAAAACGGCTTGTCGTTTTTGGTTTTTCGCTCTTGAATATCGGTTATCGTCCCGCAAACGGTCACGTTGCCTTGTTCTGCATCTTCAATGTATAAAGCAAGGTCGCCAATATTTTCATCGTCAATAACTATAACGTCTTTAACCTTAATCGTCCTATGTTCTATCTTTTGGATTTCTTCCCTATAAACGTTGTCGTCTAAAAGGCTTATGGTTTCTTCCCTTTCCTTAATATCCACGTTGCCAACAAAGTCAGAACAAAACAATTTAGACAAATGCTCGTTCAACTTTTGTATCACCCTGTTTTTATTAACGTAATCAACCCCGTCTTTAGTTAGCCTTATGGTATATTTAACGTTGTCGCCAACCACCACTGAAATAATGTCGGTTGGTTGCAAGAAAATTGATATGGAAACATAGTTGGCAGTTAAAAATCTGTAAATTTCAGTATTGATAAGTTCATCGTTTGCAACTATCTTTTTAACCGAAATTTGCACTTCCCTAAAAATAGGCGAACTAATCTTTTCAGCCTCTTCTAATATCTTTTTATTAAGTTCTTCATCAACGGCTTGGTCGCAAATAAAGTTATACCTAACCTTATGCTCTGCCCTGTCAACTTCTATTGAATTTATCCTAATGTTTTTAAGCCTTTCATCAAGTGCTTTTATATCAGCCATAAACTCTGAACTGCTCTTTATTGTAAACATCTATCAATTTCCTTAAAAAATTCTATCTCTATATCTTCTTTTGAAACTTTTTTAATAATTTCGCCCTTTCTAAAAATCACGCAACCGTCCTTTGCACCAGCAATGCCAACGTCTGCGTCCTTTGCCTCGCCCGGCCCGTTCACCACGCAACCCATAACGGCAATTTTTAAGGGCTTTTTAATCTTTGCCGTGTAATCTTCCACCTTTTTAGCAAAAGCCATACACTCCCACTCGCATCTGCCACAAGTTGGACAAGCAATTATCTTAACCCCATCGTAAAGATTAAGTGCAGTTAGAATAGAGCGACCGGCAATAACTTCTCTAACCGTGTCGGCAGAAAGGCTAACCCTAATAGTATCGCCAATGCCTTTTAATAAAAGCGAGCCTATGCCAATTGCGTTTTTGATAACGCCGTTATACTCTGTGCCTGCCTCGGTTATGCCAATATGCAAAGGGTAATCGGTTTTACTTGCAACGTATTCATACGCTTTAACCGCAAGGTCAACGTCTGATGCCTTAACTGAAATAACTATATCTTTAACGCCGTGCTTTTCTAAAATGCTAACGTTCTTTAACGCACTTTCGCCAAGCGAAACTTCGCTTTTGCCGTATTTAGATAAAAATTCCTTTTCTATGCTACCCGTGTTTGCACCAACTCTAACAGGAATACTTGCACTTTTAAGTGCATCGGCAACCGCCTTAATATTTTTTTCGCCACCGATATTCCCTGGGTTAATGCGGATTTTGTCTGCACCGCCCTCAATAGCTTTTATAGCAAGCCTATAATCAAAATGAATATCAGCAACAAGTGGAATTTTGGTTTTTTCTTTAACAATTCTAAAAGAGCGTGCATCAAGTTCATCAAGAACTGAAAAACGCATAATATCAAGCCCCTCTTCTTTAAGTAAAAGGCACTCTTCCACAACTTTGTCAATATCAGAAATCTTGCTTGTTGACATAGATTGAATTTTAATTCTTTCGCCACCGCCTATTGCGACGTTGCCAATAAAAACTTTTTTACTCATAAGCGTATTATATCACAACTTTATCTAATTGTAAAGAAATAAATTATTAGTTAAAAACACAAAATCCCATTCTTGACTTTTTTGAAAAACGGTGTTATAATTTAAATGTTTTGGCGAATAATTTTTCGCCGTTTAGGAGGTCAAAATGAGTTATAGGTATGATGATAATGCCAGCAAAATGTCCATAGCAAACTATATTATTAGCACGCTAACTTTTATTGCAGGCGTAATTTATATAGCCATTTCATACACGTCTAATTTTGCATTTATTTCTATTGGCTTTTCTTTAAGTGGTTTTGGACTTTATAATCTTGCCAATGTAGATAATATTTATGCAGAATACAATTTCTCTAATAAATTCGTTAGATTTTTATTGGGAACGGCAACGGTTATTGGTTTTTTGTTTATGTTGCTTGCTGTTGGGGCTAGTTTTTCTTATAATAATGAATTAGGAAAAATACTCTCCATATCAATTTTTTTAGGCTCTATGTTAAAGGTGCTTGTTCAAAACATTGATGGTATTTTTCCCGCAACAGAGCCACCAAAGAGTGAGTTTTTCAATTATTGTTCGTTGTTGTTTTTTATAGCAGGTTTTTTTGCCTTTTTCTTTGTAATGAATATCTTTTTTGATTTTCATTACGTTTTATTATTGTTTGGAAACTGGGTTTTATCTTATCTTGTATTGACAAGCGTTAGTCATTTTATAGTAGAAAAAACACCTAAATTTATAATTATGGCTATTTTGTTCTTCTTAATTGGGCTCGGTCTAAACTTGGGAATATCTTTGGCTGTAAACGATATTGCTAATCCGCAATTTGATATAAAGAAAGCAAACTTGTTTAACATTGCGTCTAGTTTATATTTCTTTTTGTCTATCGTTTTGGGTATTGTGGCAAGTTTATTAACAAATGCAAGAAGCGTAAGGTTTACTGTTAGTGCCGTGAGTGATGAAATATTCTTTATGGTTATTCCCCTTATTGCTTTCGGCGTTCAATTCTTGGCGTTTTTCTACTTCAAAGCCTTTTTAATCGTGGCTGGTGCAACCCTTTTTGTTATAACCTTAATTATGTTATTGTTCAAGGCGTTTGTTGCCGTTATAAAGTTTATAGGCGAATGTATTGTTGGAATTGCAACTGGCTTTTGGTATTTTATTACTTTTAAGTGGGTAAAAGACGTTATCCTTTTCTTTACCCCAAACACAGAAAAGATGTTTAAACTTCCAAATTTAGTTCTTTCCATTGAAGAGGCTGCACGACTTGCTGCACAAGAATATGGCGGTGAATTTAATACTCTAAATGGCGATACGCTATATTTTACTCACTGCAAATGTTCAAAATCGCAACTTCTTAATGCAATAAATAAACATTACGTAGGCGATGCAACCAAATTTATAATTGAATATTACGATTAGCAATTTTTACAAATTGGTTTGTTTAGCAAAATAAAAAGAGCATAAATTCAATTTTACTTGAAATTATGCTCTTTTTT
>CAJGDO010000027.1 GCA_904502225.1 uncultured Clostridia bacterium | reverse complement strand
TGGAAATATTTTGCTTTTAATTATTGCTCAATTACCAATACTTATTACAAATATCTTTTTAGGAATATTGTTTGGAACTATATTTAATGACAAATCAGCGCCGGGTATTTGTTCTGTATTTATAAGTTTAGCTGGAATACTTGGTGGTTGTTGGATGCCGATTGAAACAATGGGTGGTTTTGAAACTTTTTGCAGATATTTACCATTTTACCCATCAGTTTACATTGGTAGAATAATTACAAATTCAAAAAATGCATTAGGGATTACTTATTCTTTTAATAATGTTGCTGGCTTGGGGTTGATTCCTATAATTCTGTTTATGATTTCTAGCATAATATTGACCATTATTGCATTTAAGAAAAATATGGTAAGTGATAAATAAAAACTTAACAAAACTAAACCAAATTGGCGACCAAATTGCAAACTAAATTAGTAAATAAAAATTAAAAAGGGACTGCTTTTCGCAGTCCCTTTTTTTTTCGTTAGTTTGTTGTTCCACAGTGGTTTCCACATAAACAGCCTGTCGTTGATAAAAGTGCAAGTAATAGCAATAGTTGTGTTGTGGAAAGAGTGTTGTTATTCACAAGTAAAAACAATAGCGCAATTAAAACTAAATTATTTGAGTTCATATTCTTCCCCCTTTATAAAGAAATTTCGCCATTTTTCTATTTTATGCGCGGTTATGTTTTAAAATGCATTACACTATATTTGTTAAAATATATGTACATTTATTAACTTAAAAAAAGGGGGAACAAGATGGAAATTTTATTGGATAAAAGATTGCAAGGGTTGGTGTCTGATTACGTGCCACAAGGCGAAATTTTAGATGACTTGGTTGGCTTTTTCTCTATGTTTTCAGACTATACACGGCTTAAAATGATTTCAGCACTTGCCATAAGTGAAATGTGCGTAAGTGACTTATCACGCCTTTTATGTCTTAACCAAACGACCGTGTCGCACCAATTACGCTTGCTAAAAAATTTAAACGCCGTTAAAACCAGACGGCAAGGCAAAGTGGTTTTCTATTCGCTACGAAACGATACGCTAAACGACGTTCTTTTAAAAGGCGTGGAATTTTTGGGCTATTAACCGCTTGTAAAAATATAAAAAATCAGTTATAATAAAAGGGTGGATAAGTTAAGGGATAAAATAAAACATCTGCCTGAAAATCCCGGCGTTTACGTTATGCTGGATAAGGACGGGCAAATAATTTACGTTGGAAAGGCAAAAAACCTTAAAAACAGGGTTAGGCAATACTTTCAAGCAAGTGTCAAAACTGACAAGGTTATGGCAATGGTTTCTAATATTGCCGACTTTTACTATATTATCGCACCGACCGAGATTGATGCGTTATCGCTTGAAAACAACCTTATTAAAAAGCACAAACCAAGATACAACATTCTTCTAAAAGACGACAAGACCTATCCATACCTTAAAATTGACTTAAAAGAGAACTTCCCAACCTTTAAGATTACAAGAAAAATCAAAAAGGACGGGGCAAAATACTTTGGGCCGTTTATGGGTGGCGTTTCCGTTCGTGACGTTTTGGAAATTATCAACCTTGCGTTTGGAATTCGCCCTTGCGACAAAAAGTTAAACCCAGATAAGCCTATAAAAGAGTGCTTAAACTTCCATATAAAAAAATGCTTGGCACCTTGTGCTGGGTGCGTGGATAAAAACGCTTATTTAGAAATGGTTAATAAGGCCGTTGACTTTTTATCGGGTGATACTGCCCAAACCGAAACACTTTTGACCCAAAAAATGTTATCGGCAAGCCAAAGGGAAGAGTTTGAGTTGGCGTTAAAGTATAGGGATAACCTTAACAGTTTGGAAAAAATAAAAGCCAAGAGGATAACTTCTCTAAACAAGTTCTTAAATGCGGACGTTTTGGGATATAACACAAACGGAATTTACAGTGCGGTAAGTCTTCTTATCGTTAGAAATGGCAGAATGCTTGGGGCAAAAAACTTTTCTTTTTCTTGCTTAAACAACAGCGATAGCGAAACGCTTGCCGAATTTGTGGTGCAATATTATAAAACAGGCATGGAAATTCCTGATGAGATAATTTGCCAAACCGAAATTGAGGGCAGTGAAGTTTTAAGCCGTTATTTTAAGCAAAACTTTTCAAAATCGGTTAGTATTTTGCAGGTTAAACAAGGCGTTAGGAAGCAACTTTGCGATATGGCAGAAGTCAATGCCGAGGAGCATTTGTCAACTGCGATAGGCAAGATTGAACACAAAAACGACATTACTATAAACGCTTGCAAGACCTTAAAAGAAAAGTTAAACTTAACCCGTTATCCAAGGCGTATGGAATGTTATGATATTTCCAACATAAGCGGTGTGGATAAGGTGGGAAGTATGGTAGTGTTTATCGACGGGCAACCCGACTTTGATTCTTATAGAAGGTTTAAGATAAAGACGGTTGAAGGGGCAGACGATTATAAAAGCCACCAAGAAATGATGTCAAGGCGACTTGAAAGGCTTAAAACGGACAGTGAAAAGTTCCCAAAGCCAGACCTTGTCGTTATCGACGGGGGCAAAGGGCAACTTTCTGCCGTAAAGGAAATTTTTGATAAATTTGCTATCAGCGATATTGATTTAATTGCTCTTGCCGAAAGGGAAGAAGAAATTTTCCTTTTAGATAAAAAAGAGCCGATTATTTTAGAAAAGCGTGATTATTGCTTGCAAATGTTGCAAAGAATAAGAGATGAAGCACATAGGTTTGCCATAACATATCATAAAAAACTTCGTGGCAAGCGTGCGTTGTCTTCTGTGCTTGACGGCATAAAAGGGCTTGGCAAGATAAAAAAACAAGCGTTATTATTACAATTTAAGGATTTAAGTGGTATAATAAAAGCCACCAAAGAACAACTTATGCAAGTCAATGGCATAGGCGAAAAACAAGCCCAACTAATAATTGACGGACTAACAAAGGAAGGTTTAAGATGAAATACAAACTTATGATAAGCGACTATGACGGAACGCTTGGCGGTGCACCGCTTAACACCATTGATAGTGAAACGCTTAACGCTATAAACGAATATCAACAAAAAGGCGGAATTTTCGTTATATGCACGGGCAGGATGTTTTCATCTATACAAAGAATATGCAAAAGCGTTGGGTTAAAGGGGCTTGCCGTTGCTTTCCAAGGTGCAAAAATAAGGGATATTGAAAGTGGCGAATTTTTGCTTGACGGCGGGTTAGAACCACAAGCAGTTTCCGAGGCAATAGACGACTTTATTGATGACGACCTTATGCCACTTGCATACATTGGCGAAACAATGTATTATCAAGGCAATGCAAAATATCACGAGCATATTGAAATTTATAAAAAAGCCTTAAAGGCAGAAGCCATTTGCGTTGACGACTTAAAGGCAGAAATTTTAAAACAAAACAAAAAAATAAGCAAGGCTTGTGCATTGTGCGATGCCGAAAAGATAAAGGGTTGTGTTCAAAAGTATAGCCAAAAACATAAAGGCACAAATTTACTTTTCAATTCGGGTGCAAGTTATTTGCTTGAATGCATTAATAAAGAGTATAATAAGGGAAAGGCAGTTGAGTTTTTGTCAAAATATTTTAACGTGCCTTTAGATGAGATTATAACCGTTGGGGATAGTACCAACGATATCCCACTTCTTGATGGTAGTTGGCACGGTGTTGCTGTGGGAGATGCAAGAGAAGAACTTAAAAAAGTTGCAAAAGAAGTGACGGTTGAATTTAAGGATAAACCTATTTTGCACTTATTGAAAAAATATTGTTTATAAACTAATTTACATAAGAAAGGAACAAGATGGAAGAGAAAGAAATTATTAGAATTTTAAAATCGGATAATGTAGACAACCAAAATGCTGACCAAACGGTCGTGCTAGAAAAAGGATATCCGTTAGTTGCACTTCGTGGAAAGGTGCTTTTCCCAAAAACGCTTTTGAACTTTGAAGTGGGCAGGTCGTTTTCAATAAAGGCAGTTAATTCAGCCCTAGCAAACGACTCTAAAATTATTATCGCACCACAAAAAAACGCATTTATCGAAAATCCAAAAAAGAGCGAGATTTTGGGCGTTGGCGTGCTTGCACACGTTAAGCAAGTTATAAAAAGCCAAAACAACTCGTTAAAAGTAAGCGTTCAAGCACTTAAAAGGGTTAAAATCGTTGAGTTCACAAACGAAAAGGAATATTTTGAAGTCAAGGTTGTTGAAAGCCCATATATTGCCCCTTCAAACGAGATTGAAAATCAGGCGTATTTAAGGGTTTGCAAAAACGTTTTTGCAGAATATTCACTTTTAGAAAAAAATATTAATAGAGACGTTATTTCGCTTTTTGCGGGCATTCAAAACGTGAATGAATATATTGACAACGCTTTGTCAACCGCAACCTTAAACGAAAAGGACGTTCAAAACATTTTGGAAATTGACGATACTATTGAGCGTGTCAATGCGTTTGATAGCCTTTTTAGAAAGGAAATAGAGATTGGCAAGATTGAACGCAAACTAAACGCAAAAGTGCGTTCAAGCATTGATAAAAGCCAAAAAGAATTCTTTTTAAGAGAACAAATTAAGGCTATTCACGATGAACTTGGCGACGACGTTGATGAACTTGAAAAACTTAAAGAAGATATAAAAGGCAAAAACTTGCCAAAAGAGATTGAAGAAAAGGCGTTAAAAGAGATTGCAAGGCTTGATAAAATCAATCCTTCTTCACCAGACTATTCAATTATTTTAAACTACCTTGATTGGATAAAAGAATTGCCGTTTAGCACTTCGACCCAAGATACCGATGACTTAAACAAGGCAATGGAAATTTTGGATAAGGACCATTTTGGTTTAGAAAAGGTTAAACAAAGAATAATCGAACATTTGGCAGTTTTGCAATTAACCAAGCAAATAAAAGGCCCTATTTTATGTTTTGTTGGGCCACCGGGGGTTGGTAAAACTTCGGTTGCCACATCTATTGCAAGGGCGTTAAACAGAAAGTTTGTCAGAATGAGTTTGGGTGGCGTTAAGGACGAGTCTGAAATCAGGGGACACAGAAGGACTTACGTTGGTGCTATGCCAGGTCGCATTATCTTTGGGCTAAAAAATGCAGGCTCAAACAATCCTGTGTTCTTGCTTGATGAAATCGACAAATTGTCATCTGATATTCACGGCGACCCTGCAAGTGCGTTGCTAGAAGTTTTAGACCCAGAACAAAACACCACTTTTAGAGATAGATATTTAGAAGTGCCTTTTGACCTTTCAAAAGTTATGTTCATAACCACTGCAAACTCGCTTGACACCATACCTTATCCACTTTTGGACAGAATGGAAGTTATACAGTTAAGTGGTTATACCAAGGAAGAAAAACTCCAAATTGCAAAGCAATATCTTATTCCAAAACAACTTAAAAATAACGGTTTAACCGATAAAAAAGTCAGCATTTCCGACCAAGCGATTGAAGAGATTATTTCAAGTTATACAATGGAAGCGGGCGTTAGAAATTTAGAGCGTGAAATTGCAAGCGTTATAAGAAAGGTTGCAACCAAGTTTGCAAAGCAACCAAAAAGCAGAAAACAACCAATTGATGCTCAAAAGGTTTGCGAATATTTGGGCGTTAAAAAGCACGCAAAAGATATGGCACTTGAAAAGGACGAAGTTGGTGCGGCAACAGGACTTGCTTGGACAAGCGTTGGTGGCACGACCTTAACCATTGAAGTTTCGCTTATGAAAGGCAAGGGCGATATTGTTTTAACGGGTAAACTTGGCGACGTTATGAAAGAGTCTGCAAGGGCTGCGATAAGTTATATCCGTGCAAACGCCAAAAAGTATAATATTGATGAAGAAAGGTTTGAAAAAACGGACATTCATATCCACGTTCCAGAAGGTGCAACGCCAAAGGACGGGCCAAGTGCAGGTATAACAATGGCAACGGCGTTAATTTCAGCCTTTACCGAAAAATCGGTTAAAAAGGGCGTTGCGATGACGGGTGAAATAACGCTCCGTGGCAAAGTGCTTGCTATTGGTGGGTTAAAAGAAAAGGCACTTGCGGCTTATCGCCTTGGCATTAAAACGATAATTATACCAAAAGACAACCAAAAAGATTTGGTGGAAATTCCAAAAGAAATACGAGAAGAAATCAAGTTTGTTGCAGTTGAGAACATTGACCAAGTGTTTGAAAAGGCGATTAACTTTTAAGGAAAGTTTATGAAGATTAAAGATGCAGTTTTTATAACCAGCGTGGCAAGTGTTGATAAGTTTTATAAAACCGATAAGCCCATAATTGCCGTTGCAGGAAAGTCTAACGTCGGCAAAAGTTCGCTTATAAATATGCTTGCAAACAAAAAAAAGTTGGCAAAAACTTCAACCACACCTGGCAGAACAAGGCTTATTAACTATTTTGATTTTGGCGAATTTGTGTTGGCAGACTTGCCGGGTTATGGCTTTGCAAAAGCACCAAAAGAAGAAAAGCAAAAGTGGGGAAAATTGATTGAAGGGTTTTTAGAAACTCAAAACATTTGCCTTTTGCTTTCGCTTGTGGATATTCGCCACGACCCAACAAGTGATGATAAAATGATGGTAAATTATTTGTATCATTATGCCGTTCCGTTTGCACTTGTTGCAACCAAGGCTGATAAACTTGCCAAAACAAGAATTAAGCCAAGGGTAAACGAGATTGCAACTTCACTAAAAGTCGGTTTTGCCGATATAACGGCAACAAGTAGCGAAAATTCTTATGGAAAGGACCAACTTTTAGATATTATAGAAAAGGCAATTTCAGTGGAAAAAGAGCCAATAGAAGAAATCGAAGAATAAAATAAAGCCGTCCAAAATGGACGGCTTTTAATTTGCTTTAATTTCTTTTAAGTTTAATCGTATTTTTTTCCGTAAAGTTTAGTTCTAATTCTTGGAAGGGCTGTTTCCGCATCGCCAAGTGGCTCGTTAGCGTTGCGATAATCGTGTTTATCGCAAAACTTTTTAAGGTCCCCATCAACCCTTTCAATGCCACGGTTTTGAACGCCACTTAATAGGTTTACATAGTCTTTAGCAAAAAAACTTGCACTCTTTGAATATTTAAGGAGCATTGCATAGTGGTGGGTGCAAAAGCCTTTTGAAGAAAGAATCATTTTAAAAAAGTTCTTTTCCCTAACGTACATTTGTGCGATAGTTTTATAATACTTAACCATACTTTCGTTGGTCAAATCGCAAATAATGCAGGTTGAATTTGCTTTTTCAATCTCATCAGCGTATTTAAGTGCTTGTTTAACCGACTTAACTTCGCCAAACTGTTTTTGCAAAACGCCAATTCTCGTTCGGGTTTGAAGTGCAACCGAAAGTTTGTTTTGCCTTGATAAAAGCATATCGAAATGCCTACTGCAAAACCCAAGTTTTCCAACCTTAATTCTCGTGTTATCTTCCATAACGGCGTCGTTTAAGAATTCGTGCAAAAATTGTTCTTCAACAATTTTTTTGATTTCGCACAAAGGGCATTCGCAGTCAACCTTAAATTTTTCTATTATTAGTCCTGTGTCAATATGATAATTCATACTTTTATTATACCAAACCAAGTACAAAAATTCAAGCAAATACTTGAAAATTGAAGTTTATTATGTTAAGATATAGTCAATAAAACATATTAAGGAAAGAAAAGTGGCAAAGAAATTAGGTTTTGCATTAGGTGCTGGTGGAAGCCGTGGCGTTGCACATATAGGTTTTTTAAAGGCGATGGAAGAAGAAGGGATTAAACCAGATTTTATCGCAGGGGCATCTATGGGCTCGGTGGTCGGTGCGTGTTATGCAAGGGGCTTATCAACTGAAAAAATGCAACGGATAGTCAAAAGGTTAAAGTTTTCGGATATTTTTGACTTGTCCTTAAACCCTATTGGCAATGGGGCACTTTTGCGTTCCCAAAAAATGCGTAAGCAATTAGAAAAGTATGTGGGAAAGATTACTTTTGCCGACCTTAAAATTCCGTTTTCTTGCGTTGCAACCGATATGATTTCGGCTAAAAGCGTTGTGTTAAACGATAAAAATGATGACGTTTGCACTTCGGTTATTGCAAGTTCTTCAATCCCTTCTATCTTTAAGCCCGTTCAAAAGGACGATATGCTCCTTGTAGATGGTGGCGTTTTTTGCCGTGTGCCTGTAAATGAAGTTAAAGATATGGGTGCAGAAGTTGTTGTTGCCGTTGACGTTTTGGGCGGAGTAAGAAAGTGCGATAAAAAATATAACGTTTTCACTATTATGTCAAGGCTGTTTGAAATTTGCGATTGTGAAATGGTGAAATATAAGAAAAATGAGCAGAAGTTTGACCTTTATATAGAACCAGACCTTGGCGATATGAACCAATATAAGTTCAAAGAAATAGATTTTGCTATTGAAAAAGGCTATGAAATAGGCAAAGCATACGCCCAAAAAATAAAAGACTTAATAAAATAATTAATTTATAAATTTATGCTTAATTTTATTGCACAATTATAAGTTTTGTGGTAATATAATTAAGCAAAATTTTTTATATATAGTAATTTACGCTGGTGTGGCTCAGTCGGTAGAGCAGCTGATTCGTAATCAGCAGGTCGCAGGTTCAAATCCCGTCACCAGCTCCATAAAAGACAAGTTAAAAAACTTGTCTTTTTTTTGCTAAACGGGATTCTCACCCACGGTTCGATCCCTTGGCAGGGGACGGCAACCCTTTTGTCGCAAGCGACATTTCCCCTAACAGGGGAATTCCCCGTCACCAGCTCCAGATTAAAGCAAGGCTATATGTTCTTGCTTTTTATTTTTTTATAAAAAGCAAAACTTAACAGTCTGCTTTTCCTTTTTATGGTTGACTTTTAGACTGTATAGTGCTATATTATAAATATATAATTATAAAACTGTTCAAAAAGGACAAATACTGTGAAAAAGATTTTGTTTTTTGGTGATAGCATTACTGATGCGATAAGAAATCGTAACGAATCGGAAAATATCAGCCCTTTGGGTTTTGGTTTTGTAAGGACGATAGCGGATACGTTATTGGGCGAATATCCTGGTGAATATGAAATTATAAACAAGGGAATTAGCGGAAACCGTATTGTAGATTTATATGCACGTATTAAATCTGACGTTTGGAATTTTAAGCCAGACGTGCTAAACATTTTAGTTGGCGTAAACGACGTTTGGCACGAAATCAATTATTCTAACGGTGTGGATTTAGAACGCTTTGAAAAAGTTTATCGTATGCTTTTAGAAGACACTAAAAAGGCTTTACCAGACACGCAAATTATTTTATGCGAACCATTTGTGCTAGAAGGTTCTGCAACCGAAAACATTGAATTAAACCCAAACAGGTTTGAGCGTTTTAAAGAAGTTTACCAATATGCAAAGGTAGTAAAAAAATTGGCAAAAGAATTCAACTTGCCTTTTGTAGAGTTGCAAGAAGAGTTTAGCAAAAAAGCACAAAAGTACGGCGTGCAATATTTCTTGTTCGACGGCGTGCATCCACACGTGGCTGGGGCTAGATTAATTGCAAAAGAATGGATGAAAACCTTTGAAAAAATAAACGACAAATAGTATAGAGGATTTTATGAAAGTTATAAAAGACGTTAAATATAGTGACTTTGAAAGTTGTTTATACGACTTATATATCCCTGAAAAAGAAAGTTTTTCAACAGTGGTGTTTTTTCACGGTGGTGGCTTATCTTCGGGGGATAAAGGGACTGAAAGATTCCAAAACTTGGCAAAAAACTTTGTTGAACACGGCTTTGCATTTGTTTCGGTTGAATATAGAAAATATCCAAACGCAAAATTCCCAGAGTTTTTAGAAGATGCTGCTGCAGCAGTTGCACACGTTAAAAACAGCGTTTGCAATATGGGTGGCAACGGCAAAATATACGTGTCGGGTGCATCTGCTGGTGCTTGGCTTGCCGTTATGATTTGTTTAGATAAGCACTATTTAGCAAAACATGGTATAGATAGTGAAGAAATTAACGGTTGGATTATCGACAGTGCACAAATGACAGCACATTTCAACGTATTAAAGCGTGAACTTAACGAAGATGAAAGGTGCCAAAGGATTAATGAGTTTGCACCATTATACTTCGTGAACGAAAAAACTGCTTTTTCTAAAATGTTGTTGTTTTCTTACACAAAAGATATGCCAACTCGCCCTGAATCAAACACGTTGTTCTGTAAAACGGTTAAAAACTTTAATCCATCGGCAGACATAACATATCAATTCCGTGAAGGCGCGCATTGTTATGCAAGTGTTAAAAAGGATGAAGATGGCGAATTCCCATTCGTTAAAGAAACAATAAAATGGCTTAACGAACGTGGCGAATAAAAATAATATACAATAGGTTGGGGAGAAAAAGATGTCAATAAAACTCGATTATTCTGACATTAAATTTCAAAATAATGGCAAAATAAAACTATTAATAATTGTTGGAACACGCCCTGAAATTATCAGGCTTTCAGCAGTTATCAACAAGTGCAGAAAGCATTTTGATTGTGTTTTGGCACACACGGGTCAAAACTATGACTATAACTTAAACGGAGTGTTTTTTAAGGATTTAGAGATTAAAGAACCTGACGTTTATATGAACGCTGTTGGCGATGATTTGGGTGCAACCGTTGGTAATATTATAAATTGCTCTTATAAACTTATGAACGAGATTAAGCCAGACGCTCTTTTGATTTTGGGCGACACTAATTCGTGCTTGTCGGCAATTTCTGCTAAAAGATTGCACGTTCCTATCTTCCATATGGAAGCGGGAAACAGATGCAAGGACGAGTGCTTGCCAGAAGAAACAAACCGCAGAATAGTGGATATTATTTCTGACGTCAACTTGGCTTATTCAGAACACGCAAGAAGATATCTTGCCGACTGTGGACTTCCAAAGGAAAGGACTTTTGTTTCAGGAAGCCCTATGGCAGAAGTTTTGGATAAAAACTTAAAGCAAATTGAAAAGAGCGATATTTTAGATAAACTTAACCTAAAAGCAAAAAAATATATACTCTTATCGGCTCATAGAGAAGAAAATATCGATACTGAAAAGAACTTTATTTCATTGTTCACCGCAATCAATAAGATTGCTGAAAAATACGATATGCCGATATTATATTCCTGCCACCCACGCAGTAAAAAACGTTTAGAACAAAGCGGTTTTGAACTTGACAAAAGGGTTATCCAGCACGAGCCGTTAGGTTTCCACGATTATAACAACTTGCAAATGAACGCTTTTGCCGTTA
The DNA here is from genome assembly GCA_904502225.1 of uncultured Clostridia bacterium. Classification (GTDB taxonomy): domain Bacteria; phylum Bacillota; class Clostridia; order Christensenellales; family Borkfalkiaceae; genus UBA1259. The sequence continues at coordinate 4,499 of CAJGDO010000027.1, read as the reverse complement.
TTTCGGATAGCGGAACACTTCCAGAAGAAAGCAGTTATTTTACAAGCATAGGAAAACCTTTCCCAGCCGTATGTATTAGGACAAGTACCGAGCGTCCAGAAGCACTTGATAAGGCTTGTTTCGTGCTTGCTGGTATTGATGAAAAGAGTTTAAGCCAAGCAGTTGAACTTGCCGTCAATATGACGCTTGAAGGCGATGACGGAACGGTTGTTCCTGATTATAAAGAACAAAACGTTTCAACAAAGGTTGTAAAAATTATTCAAAGTTTTACCTCGGTTGTTGATAAAATGGTTTGGAGAAAATATTAAAAAGAAAAGTGTTGATAGTTTTATCAACACTTTTTTAATTAGAATTCTTTTAAGTCTATATTTTTGTCGTTTAATTTTTTTATATCGGCAATTAGTAGATTTAAGAAAGCCTCTCTATCAACGTCCTTAATAAACAAAACGTTTCCTTTCCCGTCAAAATCGATTATAGTTTTGCCAGGCTTATCTTCAAGGTCAACGCTGACAGACACCTTTTCAAAAGTAAACATTTTTGGGTAAACAAGTGCAAAAAGGGCAAGAGTATCGTTGGTTGCAATTCTTTTGTCTGGATAATCAGGTTCCCAATACTTTGAGTACATTTTCGCAAGTAATTTGCCCGCATCGTTAAGTTCTGCCAAGCCGTTTACAAAGTCTTCTGATAAATGTGCCTTTCTTCTTCCCACGTCAGATGGCACCATTAAAAGTGGAATTTTGCTATCAAGCACAATCTTGAACGCTTCTGGGTCAGAAGAAATATTAAAAGAAATGTGGTTAGGGTAATCAGGGTTGCCGTAAGGCGAGCCACCCATAAACACTATCCTTGGAATTTTTGGTATGACGTCAGGGTGTTTAGATAAAAGCATGCCAATATTGGTTTGTGGCCCTAAAACAATAGGTATAATGTCCCCATCGCCGTTAATAAGAACTTGATACATCGCTTCGATAGCGTCAACTTCTAATAAAGAACGGTTTGAGTTTGGGGCAGGGATATATCCGCCAAGCCCTTCTTTTTGATGGATAAACTCTGCATTGATGCTTTCACGTTGCATAGCTTTAACTGCACCACGGGCAACAGGAATATTGACGTTAAAAAGGTCCATAAGGTGCAAAAGATTTCGGGTTGTTTTTGCAAGCGAAGTGTTGCCAACAACCGAAGTTAAAAGTTTTATATCGATATATTCATCAAAGAAAGCGTAAATAAGGCAAGCAGCATCATCAACACCTGGGTCGGTGTCGATAATAACCTTATATCTCTTATTAAAGTCAGTATAATTTGATTTGTCAAAAATTTTATTCATATAATTATTATATATTGTTTTCACCTAAAATTGCAACAGTATTGTAAAAATATTTAATAAATAAACCTAATAAAAAATCACAAAAAGTATCGGAGAAGTTTTTGTGAAAAGGAAGAACAGACTAACAAGTCTTGTTTTCTCGTGGTCCGCCACATAAAACCTAAAACGAACTTAAGTTTGTTTTAGGTTTTATGTTTTGGATTTTTAGAGGGATTTGAATTAGGAGCCAGCAACTTTAGTTGCGTGTTCGCTGAAAGCGAAAAAAAAGTCCGGTGGACTATTTTGCGGGAGGCTCGAGAGAAGCAAATCCTCTTTTCTCCGCCAAGAGCAGTTCTATTACTATAATTAAATATACCTTCGTTAAAGGAAACGCAGGGATAATCTTTGATTTTGAAAGACCAAGCTTAAATAATAAAAAACATTGACTAAAATCTAGAATTATGCTATAATTCTACGTAGCGTAGAGTTTTTGCTTTAACCTTAAATTTGTGTCAAAAGCATGTAAACAATAAGTAGGTTTACTTTCAATAGGCTTTTTGATATAATAAGGCCAAGAAAAACGCAGGAGGTTTTTATGGAACATAGTATAGGAAAAACTATTGCTGAACTTAGAAAGGCAAAAGGTTGGACACAAATTGAACTTGCAGAAAAATTACAAGTAAGTGATAAGGCTGTTAGCAAATGGGAAAAAGATGGGGGTGCTCCAAGTCTTGAGTTTTTTCCAGCACTTGCTAGTGTTTTCAGTGTTACTATTGATTATTTAATGACTGGAAATAAAAAGGAAAATATTCATTCATTTAGTAGTGAGATTGCCAAACAAACAAAAGGAGAAATTGAAGTGTCAAAAGAACAATATTTAGTTAATGGTATTTTAGATATCGAAAAAGTTGTTGCAGAAAATAATTATGATTTTGTAGAAAAAGCAATAAACGAAAGTTATATTCATATTGTTGAAATAATACACAACTATATTACTAAAAATAACTGGAAGAAAATATTCGAATTTGCAATTGATAATAATGTTCACGTAGTTGCCAAGGCAATACTCAAACAACGCTATGATATAGCGGAAACAAAATTGCTAGAGGTGATTTGGTGTGATGATATGATTAAACCTGATTGGCAAGGTGGAGTTAGTAAACAAATAAGGGAATACCGCAAACTTAATCAAGAATTATTGGGGTTAACCACTCTGGGTAAGAAAAGTATGAAGGGTGGTGTTTGGGAATATTCAGGTATAATGTATGATAAAGATTTCGCTACATTTGATTATGCAATAAAATACTTAAGGAATAAACGTGTTGAAATATTAAGTGAAATTAAAACAAAAATTGCATATCAAAATATTCAAAGTGAATTGAATAAAGAATATTTCGAAAAGCAAATAAAAAACGAAAACTTTGAAATAGTAATAATTAAACTTTGTGTTTTGTTAGAAACTATACTTCGTTCAAAATATAATTGTGACAGCGAAGTTGATTTTTCTGAAATCCTAGAAAAATATTGTGTGGAATATTTGCACGATGAAAAAATATCGTCACTATTACATAAATTGCGTAAGAGCAGAAACAGTTTAGTTCACCCAGACCAAAATGAGAGCATGATAAGTTTAGATGAATTAAAAGCATGCGTTGACTATATTTTGAATTTAGCATAAGGAGAAAATTATGAATAAATATCAATCATATATAATAGGAAAAAGTTTAGAAAATATTAAATGTCAAAGTGTTCCAGTAGGGGTGGATAAAAATACACAATATGTAAAGTATCTCAAAGAAGATGATAAACTAATTATAACACAAGATAGCGACATCACGATAGTTGATTATGTTTTATCAATTAGCGACATTGAAGTTGATGCGATAGAAAAAATTGCTATTTTAAAAGAAGATAAATTTTATGAAATATTCAAAAACAATACCACATATATTGAATTGAGTTTTGTAAAAAAAGCTTCACAAATTAAATTTGTATTTAAGAATAATATTGCCGACGATTATATCCTTAATATTGAATTCATCGAATCAGATAAAGAAGCATATTATAATAAGCAAGAACAAGAACATAAAGAAAAGTTAATAAAAAGTGCTCAGATAAAACATTCTACAGGAGCAGATTTGGTAAATATTTATTTCCAACCTTGCAATGAACAATGTGTGAAAACGGAAATTGAGTTGTGGATTGCTAAAGGTAGGCGTGAAAACCATCACGGAATGATTCCGTATGTTCCAAAGTTAATAGGAGGTGAACCTGAGCAACTTATGGCAAAATATGTTGTTGAAGAAGGGGCTTATTTTAAGGCTATAAACGGATTAGCAAAAGGAGTTTATGGTTATAAAATAAAGCAATATGATAAACAGAATATTTTAATAATGGAAAGTGAATTTAATTATTTTGATATAGGTTTTTCAAGTCGTCCTATAGGAAGAGTAAATAGATAGAAAAAGCCCGAAATTATTTCGGGCTTTAATTTTTGATAACAAGACGGAATCCCACGGCACTTTTGGGAGCCAATCTAATTATATGTGATATCTCCAAAAGAAAATATCATAAGAGCCTTAAAAAAGGCTTCCATAAAATCACCTCCGTCTTGTAACAATTCAAAATGTAAGTGCCTCAAATTTTGAATAATGTCATTTTACTACATTTATATTAAATAATCAAGTAAAAAACATGTCGGGAGGGTTGTAGAGACCTAAAAAGTATAATCTTTTGGGTGGGTTAAATTGCTCCAACAAATTCAAAGTAGTTTTACGTGCCTAATCTTCCGCCATCGGGGACTCTCGCCTGTGCGACCTACCCACTAAAACGTCCACTGGACGTTTTACTTTGCTAAACGCAAAGCACTTTTTTCAAAAGTGGTTCCATATTCTCGTCCCCGAACAAACAAAAACAAAAGACAAGAACAAAAGTCCTTGTCTTTTATTTGGTCCGCCATCGGGGACTCGAACCCCGGACACCCTGATTAAGAGTCAGGTGCTCTACCAACTGAGCTAATGGCAGTTATAAAATTTCAATTCCCTAGAGTTAAGAACTTAACCCTAGAGAATTTAGAAATTTTGGTGATCCATCGGGGATTCGAACCCCGGACACCGTGATTAAAAGTCACGTGCTCTACCGACTGAGCTAATGAATCATATTTTGGCAGGGGTAGCAGGATTTGAACCTACGAAAT
>CAJGDO010000026.1 GCA_904502225.1 uncultured Clostridia bacterium | reverse complement strand
CGCAAAATAAGCGGAACAGATTTGGAAAAGCACACAAAGGCTGACCAACACCCAGAGTTCAACATCAAAGTTATGATGAACCCACACCCAGTTCTTATCGCAACGCTTTTTTCAAGAATTAAAGAAGCATCTGAAAAGGGCAAGAAAATCACTTTAATTTTAGGCAACCCAGAACCAGATACTTACATTCGATTAGCACAACTTATCAACTACTTTAAGGGTGATTGTAAAAACGTTCATCTTTTCGCAATGGACGAATGGGCTGACCAAGATGGCAACATTGCACCTGAAACATACCAAGCAGGTTTCGCACACTCAATGCTCAAATATTTGGTTTACCAAATTGATGAAAAATTGCGTATGCCATTATCAAACGTTCACTATCCAACCAACAAGAATATCTGCAGTTATTCAGATATGATTACTGACTGTGGCGAAGGCGGTGCAGACATCTGCTCATCATCACCAGGTTGGACAGGACACATGGCGTTTATCGACCCAGTTGCTGACTTCTTCCCAGAAGGTTTTGACCCAGCAAAAGAACCAACAAAAGAACAAATCGATGCATGGCTTAACATGAAAGCTAGAATCGTTGACTTACACCCATTAACAGTTGCTCAAAACTCATTACACGGTGTATTTGGTCAATCTGGTTATATTGCAGACGTTCCACCAAAGGCTGCAACAATCGGTCCTATCGACGTTAAGAACGCAAGAGAAAGAATTGAAGTTCACGCACTTTTAACAAACGGCACATTCTCTTCATGGCAAAGAATGACGTCACGTTTAGTTCTTCACGGACCAGTGACCCCACTTATTCCATCATCAATGCTTCAATTAATGAAGACACAAGTTCTTGTTTCTGATGAACTTGCTGCTCCATTTGATTGTTGGGAAAAGGTTGGTTATTAATCTAACCAATAAACTAAAAAATAAAATCCCCTTATATAAGGGGATTTATTTTTTTTCGTTCAAAAAATCGCAATTCTTTTGATAATTATTTGAAATTTGCTTGCAATATTTACTATAATTGTTTAAAATAAAAATAATGGCAAAAGTATATGATTTTAAGGACAAGTTTGATATAACGGTGACCTGTGCGTCGGGTGTTGAAAAGGTGGTTAAAAGCGAACTAAAACGCTTGGGCTATGAAGATGCACCCGCAATAAACGGTGCATTGACTTTTAAGGGCGATATGCTGTCTGTTGCAAGGTGCAATATGTTTTTGCGTTCTGCTGACAGGGTGTATATAAAGGTTGCCGAGTTTAACGCAATAACTTTTGATGAACTTTTTGACGGGGTTAAAGAAACAAGGTGGGAAGATTTTATCCCGTCTAACGCCAAAATTATGGTCAACGGCAAATGTGTTAAAAGCACGCTTTTTGCAATATCTTCTTGCCAAAGCATAATCAAAAAAGCCATAGTGGATAGGCTATCTTCGGTTTATAAACAAAGGCTTGTTGAAAACGGCTCTGATTACTCGATTGAATTTTCAATCTTTAAGGATACGGTTAGTTTATATCTTAATACAAGTGGAGCGGGCTTACATAAAAGGGGATACCGCGATTTAGTGGGTATCGCACCAATAAAAGAAACGCTTGCATCAGCACTAATTTTGTTAAGTGACTTTTATTATAAAAATCCGTTTTTAGACCCGTTTTGTGGCTCTGGAACGATAGCGATAGAAAGTGCAAGGATTGCAATGAACATAGCAAGCGGAATAAATCGCAGGTTTGCTTTTAACGAGTGGGAAAACTTTGATAAAAAATATTTTGACCTTGCTTTTACCGAGGCAAAGGACAAGGAAAACCGCTCTGTTAAACTAGAAATGTTCGCATCGGACATTGACCCAAAAGCAGTTAAACTTGCCCAGCGTCACGCCCAAAAGGCAGGGGTGTTGGATAAGATTAACTTTTCGGTGTGCGACGTTAAAAACGTGCAAAACCACTTGTCAAACGGCACGATAATAACTAACCCACCTTATGGCGAAAGAGTTTACGATAGAGAAGAGGCAAGTATTTGCAATAAAGAATTAGGCAATCTTTATAGGCGATTAGACAACTGGTCGGCATTTATAATCACAAGTGCCAAAAACTTTGAAAAAGAGTTTAAGAAAAAGGCTGATAGGGATAGAAAGTTATATAACTCAAATAAAGAGTGCAGATATTATTACTATTATAAAAACAAAGGCGGTATAAAAAATGATTGACGGAAAACTTTTAGTTGAAAAATTGTTGAAATATGCAAAAGCGTTTTTGCACTTAAATGAAAGGGACGAAATCTATATGCGTAATATTTTGTTGCGTGAGTTTAAGCAAGTTGAGCCTTATGAAGGACAAGAAGACTTGTCTTTTATCGAAAAACTTGACGTTCCAGACCTTTTAGTAAACGAAGTGGAAGAGTATGCCATTGAAAACGGCTTAACCACCGATTTAGAAAGAAATTTATATTCAACCTATATTTTCGGTCTTTTATCGCCACTTCCATCAAAGGTGAACGAAACCTTTAATGCAATAAAAGAAAAGAACGGCATTGAAAAGGCGTGCGAATATTTTTACGACCTTTCAATCAAGAACAATTACGTTCAAAAAACGGCAATTTCAAGGAATATGCTTTGGGTTTATCAAGACGGGGATAGATATTTAGAAATCACCATAAATTTAAGCAAGCCTGAAAAAGACAATAAAGAAATTGCAAAACTTTTAACAGTTAAGCCAACCCAAAAAGCCAAATATCCAGCCTGCTTTTTATGTAAGGAAAACGAAGGTTTCCAAGGCAGTTTAACTCACCCTGCAAGAGAAAACATAAGGACAATTTCCTTAAAAATGGGCGGGGAAGACTGGTTTGTTCAATATTCGCCATATGCATATTATAACGAGCATATGATTGCTATTTCAAACGACCATCACCCAATGCACATTGCAAGCGACACGGTTGAAAAGGTTTTGGACTTTGTGGACTTTTTCCCTAACTATATGATAGGTTCAAACGCAGCACTCCCTATTATTGGTGGCTCAATTTTAAACCACGAACACTTCCAAGGTGGCGAACATTTAATGCCTATGCATAAAGCCCCAATCAAAAAGGCTATGCAAAACGCAAAATATCCACAAGTTAAAGTTGGCATAGTTGACTGGTATAACAGCGTTATAAGATTGCAAAGCAAGGATAGAGATGCTATTAAAAACTTTGCGATAGACGTTATCAACGCTTGGGAAAAATATTCTGATGAAAGCGTTGATATTTACGCAAAAACGGGCGATACTCGCCACAACTCGCTTTCACCTGTTTGCAGAAAGCAAGGCGATGAGTACGTTATCGATATGATATTTAGGAACAATAGAACAAGCGATGAGTACCCTGACGGTATTTTCCACGCTCACCCTGAATATCACAATATTAAGAAAGAAGGTATCGGCTTAATTGAAGCGATGGGCTTATTTATTCTTCCAGGAAGACTTAAAAAGCAACTTTCAATGATTGCTGATATTTTATGCAAGAACGAAAAATACGATTATGAAGAGTTGTCAAAACCAGATAACTATTTAAATGTTCATAAAGATATGATAAAAGCACTTATTGAACAAGGCTATGAAAAAGACTTTGCAAGTGCAGAGCAAAAAGTGGTTGATTACGTTAATAACGTTTGCAAAAACATTTTGGATAACACTGCAGTGTTTAAGAACGACCAAAAAGGTCAACAAGCATTTGTTAAGTTTTTAGGGGCTTGCGGGATTGAATAGTCTATAATCAAAATAAGGAGTTTTTGTTATGAAAATCTTAAATTACGACAACACCGAATATGATATAATAGTTGTTGCAGGCCAATCAAACGCTTTTGGGAACGGTTTAGGTGGCACGGATAACCCTTGGAAAGAGCGTGAAGACGTGTTGATGCTTAAAAACGATTTTGTGACATGCCATAAACGCCCTACCGAAGATACAGTGTATATTGATATAAACGCCCAAGAAGACGGATATATCGAAGTTGCAAAAGAGCGTTATGACCAAAGATTAGACCAAACAATAGGCAACTTTTCATTGACTTTTGCTAAAATGTATGCAGATAAATACCTTAAAGACGGCAGAAAAGCGTTGATAGTGTTTACCCCTGTTGGTGGCACGGGCTTTGTTGGAAAGCATTGGGGGCAAGAAGATAAACTATATTTGCGTATGAGAGATATGGTGGACAGTGCCCTTAAACTTAACAAAAACAACAAAATCGTGGCGTATTTGTGGCACCAAGGCGAACACGATGGCTATGAAAACAGGAATTTGTCTTATGAAGGTTCACGTGATTTTTACGATGAAAAGTTTACGGAATTCTTTAATTCAATAAGGGAAATTTACGGGCAAAACGTTCCGTTTATTTGCGGTGGCTTTACTAACGACACGATTGAAGAGTATAGAATAACGACCGAGGCAGTTATTGACGTTTTGAAAAAGAAAATGGAAGAAAACAAGTTGACTAAATATATCGACACTTCCGATTTAAAGAGCAACAAGGCTTTGGGGTACAAAGACCCATACCATTTCTGCAAAAGGTCGCTTGAAGTTTTAGGCGAAAGATACTTTAATGCTTTTGACCAAATGATAAAAGAAAAACAATAAAAAGGTGGTATAAAAATGAACGTATTAGTGACAGGTGGTGCTGGTTATATCGGCTCACACACAACCGTTGAACTCTTAAACGCAGGGCACTCTGTTGTTTGTATTGATAACTTTATGAACAGCAAGTATGAAGCCGTTGCAAGAGTTGAAAAAATTACAGGTAAAAAGGTTAAGTTTTACGAAGGGGATATAAGAGATAGAAAAATCCTTGATAAAATCTTTACCGAAAACAAAATTGATTCTGTTATCAATTTCGCAGGCTTAAAAGCCGTTGGCGAATCGGTTGCAAAACCATTAGAATATTATGAAAACAATATCGAAGGTCTTTTAGTTTTAGCGTTTGCTATGCGTGACCACGGTGTTAAGAACTTGGTATTCTCATCTTCAGCAACAGTATATGGTAAGCCAAAGAGCGTGCCTATCAAAGAAGATTTCCCACTTTCAACTTCTAACCCATACGGTAGCACTAAATTATTTATTGAATATATGTTGAAAGACTTATATGCATCAGACAATTCGTTCAACATTGCAATTTTAAGATATTTCAACCCTGTTGGTGCACACGAATCGGGTATGATTGGTGAAGACCCTAAAGGCATTCCAAACAACCTTTGCCCATATATTACCCAAGTTGCAGTTGGCAAGAGAGAATATCTTGGCGTGTTCGGAAACGACTATAACACTCACGACGGCACGGGTGTTAGAGACTTTATCCACGTTGTTGACCTTGCAAGAGGCCACGTTTTAGCCGTTAATAAACTTGCAGAAAACCCAGGCCTTGTTATCGTGAATTTAGGCACGGGCACAGGATACAGCGTTTTAGATATGGTTAAGGCGTTTGAAAAGGTTTGTGGAAAGCCAATCCCTTATAAAATTATGCCAAGAAGACCAGGCGATATTGACGAGTGTTATGCAGACCCAACCAAAGCGTATGAAGTTTTGGGCTTTAAGGCTGAAAAAACACTTGACGATATGTGCCGTGACGCAATGAATTGGCAAACCAAAAATCCAAACGGATATGGTGATTAGTCGATAACTTGTTAAACATATAAAACATTTTGAAATTATGAGTGTTCAAAAATCAAAAGCAAACAAAAACGCAGTTTTGCTTATAATTTTATGTGCCTTGGCGTATTTTGTTGCGTATATTGGCAGGCTTTCGTATAGTGCAAACATATCAATGGTGTGTAAATACTATACGATAAACGACCTTCCAATCGGCAATGCAAAAGCAGGGCTTGTGGGAACGTGTTTATTTGCAACTTACGGGGTAGGCCAAGTCATAAATGGTTTGCTTTGCAAAAAATATAACACAAGATTTTCTATTTTTATTGGCTTATGTGGTTCGGCGTTAATGAACTTGTTTGTTGCGTTGACCCCAAAAAACAGTTTTTATTTAATTTGTGTTTTTTGGCTAATAAACGGCTTTATGCAATCAATTCTATGGTCGTCTATTATAAAAACATTAAACCACGCCTTGCCAAAAAGATTGTTAAAAGTTGCAGTTTTGGTTATGAGTTTTCCCGTCACGCTAGGCACTTTTTCAACCTATGCGATAAGTTCGCTATTTTCGGCGTTAGGAATTACTTTTAGGGCAGTGTTTATTGTCGCATCAGTTTTGCTGGTTGTTGTCGCTCTTGCTTGGGTGTTCTTTTTAGAAAATATAAAAGAAAAATGCTTAAAGCAAAACCAACAAGAACAAATGGCTGAAGAAAGTTTAAGCGAACAAGCCTTGCAAAACAAACAAGACCAAAACACGTTAAACGTAAAGTCCTTTGTATATTTATTTTGCTTACTTGCAGTTTTTGCGATTGCAAACAACTTTATCAAGGACGGCATAACCACTTGGATGCCAAGAATATTGGAACAAAAATATTCGCTTGGTCAATCACTTTCAACATTTTTGACCTTATTTTTACCTTTGGTGTCCGTGTTCGGTGCAACTATTGCTATCTTAATTTTCAATCGCTTAAAGGGTATAGTCTTAACTTGTGGAACGCTTTATGGCGTCAGTGCCATTCTAATTATGGCAGTTGTTTTCTTGGTTGACTTGCCACTATGGATAATAACGCTTATTTGCTTTATGCTTGTTTCAATGTGTATGTCGGGCGTGAACAACGTTTTAACAGCACTTTTCCCAATAAGTTCGCCAAAAAATATCAATGCGGGGCTTGTTGCGGGGCTAATAGACGGGTTTTGTTATTTAGGAAGTGCAATAACAACCTATGCACTTGGAAGCGTTAGCGAAAGTTTGGGTTGGAACGCAGTTTTCTATATTCTATTAAGCGTTTGCTCGTTAATGTTTGTTCTTTGCATAATTTACACCATTAGAGAAAAGACAAAAATTAAAAAATAAACAAAATTAAAAACGCTAAAAACGGCAATTTTGCAAAAAAATGCATTTTTGCCGTTTTTTTATTTATCAAAATATTGCAAAATCTTAAAAATTGTTATAAAATAGACTTGTGAAAAATGTGTTTTTTATTAAAAAAGGAGAAAATTATGAAATTTGGGTATGTTAAAACTGCACTATGCACGCCAAAGATTAAGGTTGCCGACGTTGAATTTAACACAAACGCAATTATAACGTCGATAGAAAAGGCACAAATTGCAGGTGCAGAACTTATCGTTTTCCCACAACTATCTTTAACTGCAAGCACTTGCTTTAATTTGTTTAATAGTGGGGTGCTATTAGATGGCGTAATAAACGGTTTAGCACAAATTTGCAAAAAAAGTGAAAAGGTTGATGCATTAATTTTTGTGGGTGCACCTATTAAACACAATAATAGAATATATAACACTGCCGTTGCGATTTGTGGTGGCAAAATTTTGGGCGTTGTTCCGCAAGCCTATTCGTTTGAAGGCTATTCTTTTGCAAAATGCCCAAGTGAAAACAGCGAAATCTCAATTTTAGGATATTCTGTTCCGTTCGGTAATAAAATAATATTTAAAAAAGCCGATAATTCACTTTTTAGCGTGGCTTGTGAAGTTGGCGAGGAAATGTTAAGTCCGTTTAGTCCAAGCACTTCGCACGCTGTTGCAGGGGCGTTAATAACGGTCAATTTAAGTGCTTTTTGCGAAACTGTTGGGGCAGAAGAATTCAGGCTTGAAACGGTTAAGGCACTTTCAGAAAAACTCGTTTGTGGTTATACCCTTTGTAATGCTGGTTATGGCGAATCGACCACCGATTGCGTTTATGGTGGACAAAAAATAATTGCTGAAAAAGGCGTTATTATAAAGGATGATAAAATCTTTAACCAAGATATGATAATGTCTGAAATTGACGTGGATTTCTTGTCTAACGAAAGGCTAAACTTATTTAAGGACTTGCCAATCGCTAACGGTTATCAAACGGTAGAGTTTAATTTTGATGAAAAAGAGCAAGATATAACAAGATGCTATGAAAAAACGCCTTTTGCACCAAAGAGTGCAGATTTAGAAAAGCGTGCAGAAAAAATCCTTCTTTTGCAAGCACAAGGCTTAAAAAAGAGATTAGAGCATACAAAATCAAGCAGTGCGGTTATCGGTTTATCAGGCGGTTTAGACTCAACGCTTGCAATTTTGGTTGCCGTTAAGGCGATTAAAGAATTAAAACGCCCACTAAAAGATATAATAGCAATAACAATGCCTTGTTTTGGCACAACTTCAAGGACTTATCAAAACACCATAAAACTTGCAAAAGCACTTGGCGTGACTTTGAAAAAAATTGACATATCAAAGGCGACCGAAAGGCACTTAAAAGACATTAAGCACCAAGACGGCGTGTTTGACACTACGTTTGAAAACGCACAGGCAAGAGAACGCACCCAAGTGTTAATGGACGTTGCAAATATGAATAACGGCTTGGTTGTTGGCACGGGCGACTTATCTGAACTAGCACTCGGTTGGGCAACTTATAACGGCGACCATATGTCAATGTATGCAGTAAACTGTTCAGTGCCAAAAACTTTGGTTCGCCATATCGTTGAAAATTGTGCAAAAAATAGCAGGGGCAAACTTAAAGCAGTGCTAACCGATATTTTAGACACGCCTGTAAGCCCAGAACTTTTACCAGCCGAAAACGACAATATCGCCCAAAAGACCGAAGATATCGTTGGGCCATATATTTTACACGACTTCTTTTTATATAATATGTTAAGAAAGGGTTTTGAACCTAAAAAGTTATATTATATTGCTTGCAAAACCTTTAAGGGCGATTTTAGCGAACAAACTATATTAAAATGGCTAAAAATCTTTACAAGACGCTTTTTTAACCAACAATTCAAGCGTTCTTGCTTGCCAGACGGGGTAAAAGTCGGCACGGTTGCACTTTCACCTCGTGGTGAATTTAAGATGCCATCTGACGCAAATTGTGACTTGTGGCTTAAACAGTTAGAACAAATATAAACATTATATATACAAATATATATCAAAATATTGCAAAATTGAATTGCCAAAAAATATTTAAAAAAATAAAAAAACTTTTAAAAAACTCTTGACAAACCCTTTATGGTTGATTATAATAATAGTAATCATTACTATTAAGGAGTTAATTGATGCGTAATTCAAAGCAAAGGGAACTTGTTAGGGAGATAATAAAAGGAAGGTGTGACCATCCTACTGCCGAAATGATTTACTTTTCAGCAAGAGAGAAAAACCCTACCATAAGCCTTGGAACAGTGTATCGCAATCTTAAACTGCTTGCCGAAGAGAAAGAGATAATGACGCTTGAAACAGAGGACAAGAGATTGCATTACGATGGTGATATGTCAAGGCACAGTCACTTTATATGTTCAAAGTGTGGTAAGATTATCGACCTGTTTAAGCCAGCACCGGTGCCAGATGAGTTAGGTGAACTTGGGATAACGGTTAGTGGAGAAAAATGCGTTTATTACGGTTCTTGTTTAGAATGTGAATAATATTAAAAAAATTTATTTGAAATAAAAGGAGAAAAAAATTATGAAAAAATTTGTTTGCACAATCTGTGGATACGTACACGAAGGGGAAACCCCACCAGTAAAATGCCCAACTTGTAATGCACCAGCAACCAAGTTCAACGAACAAAAAGAAGGTATGGCTTGGGCTGCAGAACACGTTGTAGGCGTTGCAAAGGGCGTTGACCAAGAAATTATCGAAGGCCTTAGAATGAACTTCCAAGGCGAATGCACCGAAGTTGGAATGTATTTAGCAATGGCAAGAGTTGCACATAGAGAAGGCTACCCAGAAATTGGACTTTATTGGGAAAAGGCTGCTTATGAAGAAGCAGAACACGCTGCTAAATTTGCAGAACTTTTAGGTGAAGTTGTCACCGATTCTACAAAGAAGAACTTGGAAATGAGAGTAGAAGCAGAAAACGGTGCAACTGCTGGTAAGTTTGAACTTGCAAAAAGAGCAAAAGAACTTAACCTTGACGCTATCCACGACACAGTGCACGAAATGGCAAGAGACGAAGCACGCCACGGGAAAGCATTCGAAGGCTTGTTAAAGAGATACTTTAAATAAGGTAGGAAAATGTATGAAATACGTTTGTCAAATATGTGGATATAAGTATGACGAGCAAGTTGAAGGTGTTGCTTTTAGTGAATTGCCAGAAGATTTTGCTTGCCCATTATGTGGCGTAGGTAAGGACCATTTTGAGCCAGAAGAATAGGAGTTGAAAATGGAATATAAAGAAAACAAAATTATATGTAATTGCAAACAAGTTAGTTTGTTTGACATTGAAGATGCACTAAAGAATAACCAAAGATTTGAAGACGTTGAAAAAGAATTCAGCGAAGTGCAAAAGATAACGGGTTGTTCAACCGGTTGTGGTGGTTGTCACGACAAGATTATCAAAATTATTTCTGATTTTTTACATAACGGGTTAAATTAATAAAAACTTTTAAAAAGCCAGCGGGTAAAATTACCTGCTGGTTTTTTATTTATCATAATTTTTAAAAATAGTTCATATACAAAAGTAAAGGCAGGAATTTTGAGCCGACAAAGATATTTCAATTTATACAACAATTTACAAAAACTGACAAGGGGAAAAGTTTATAATGTATTTTACCGTATTAAAAAAGAAAACCGTGTTCACGGCTATTGCGTTTACGCTTGCACTAATAATATGCTCGGTTATCTTTAGTTCTACCGATGCTCACCAAGTTTTTTTCGGGTATGCGGTTAGAGAACTTCCTATATACAGGGTGGAAACGGACGAGAAAAAGATATCAATTTCTTTTGACTGTGCTTGGGGAACGGACTATACCGATAAACTTTTAGAGATTATGGAAAAGGAAGATGTTAAATGCACCTTTTTCACGGTTGAATTTTGGGCAAAGAAAAACCCAGATTACATAAAGAAAATAAGCGATTTAGGGCATGAACTTGGCACTCACTCGGCAACCCACCCATATATGAGCAAACTTGACAAACAAACCATTATAAAAGAGTTATCGTCATCTACAAAAATCATTGAAGATATAACAGGAAAAAAGGTTGAACTTTTCCGTGCCCCTTACGGCGATTATAACGATAACTTGATAAGAACGGCAAGAGAACTTAATTTATTTACAATTCAGTGGGACGTGGACAGTTTGGATTGGAAAAACCTTTCGGCAAACGAGATTGCAAAGCGTGTGATAGGCAAGGTCGATAACGGCTCTATCGTGCTATTCCATAATCAAGGCTTGCACACGGCAGAGGCTTTACCTATAATAATCAGCGAGTTAAAAAGCCGTGGCTATCAGTTTGTTCCTATTGGCAAATTAATATATAAAAGCAATTATAAAATGCGTGCCGATGGAACGCAAATTCAATACTTATAGAAATTCTTTGGAGGAAATATATATGAACTATTTAGCAGAAAAAAACAATAAAGTTTTCGTCAGTGGCGAAATTGTCACAAACGCAGAATTTTCACACGAAGTTTATGGCGAAGGCTTTTACGAAATGAACGTGCTTGTAAAACGCTTGTCGGGTCAGGGCGATATTTTGCCCATAACCATATCCGAAAGACTTATAAGCGACAAGGACTTAAAAGTTGGCGTCACGATAAACGCTCTTGGTCAATTCAGAAGTTATAACAAGTTAGTTGACGGAAAAAGCAAACTTATGCTAACAGTTTTTGTAAGGGAACTTTTAGATGACAGCCCAATGCGAAACCCAAACAGCATTGTCTTAACGGGTTATATTTGTAAGCCACCAATTTACAGGACAACGCCTTTTAATAGGGAAATAGCAGACGTTTTAATAGCGGTCAACAGGTCTTATAATAAGTCCGATTATATCCCTTGTATAGCGTGGGGAAGAAACGCAAGGTTTGCAAAAAATCTTGCCGTTGGCGAAAAGATTGCCGTAAGTGGCAGAATTCAAAGTAGGGAATATCAAAAGAAAATAACTGATGACGACGTTAGGACTTTGACCGCTTATGAAGTTTCTATAAGCAAACTTGCCGCCTATGAAAATGCCGAAAGTTTTGACGTTGATGAAGAGTTTAACACTTTAGGGCTTATGCACGGTAGCGAACAAAACGTTTATGTTGATTAAGATATAATATAAAAAGGAACAATAAAAAAATCCTCTTTTTCAAGAGGATTTTTTGTTTTATTTTTTTGGTTTAATCAAAGTTTATGCTCTTTTCTTTTTAAGTATAAAATAAAGTGAAGAGGTAAACACACAAGTAAGCACTGCCAAAATAATCAATATATTTCTTATTGCAACAGAAGGCTCGTTGATAATTTTGCTTGTGTAAATATAGCCGATTTTATATTCGCCGTTATCTAAATAACCAATTTTGCAAACGTTGTCGCCCTTTTCAATAATCTTAACCAAAGTATTTTGGTTTAGCGAATAAATAACTTCTTGCATATCGCTATCGCTATAAACCCAAGTCTTATTAACCCTTTCAGTTGTAAATTCATCAAAAGTAAAATCTTCTGTTAAAACGTCTATGGTAAAGTCGCAAGGGATATAGGCGAACTTAGAAATACCATTATCAGTAAACTCAGCATAGTAATAATCGCAACCCAAGAAACTAACCTTAAATTGTGGCTTAATTTCAGTCGTTTTGTTTAAGGTGATTTTTTCAATGCCATCGTTTAATGCAAAAGTATCGTTTGCAGTGATTATAGGTAGGTAATATGCATTAACGTTTGTTGTAATAAATGCAGTTTGGTTAACGGCTAAATCTTTTTGCTTATCAACCTTTTCAACTAAGTTTTTATCAACTAAAACAAAACTATCTTGATTTGCAAGTGCATAAAAGCGTTGTTCGTTTAAGCATTCAATCGCGCATATTAACACGTATTCATCCGTATAAGAAGACAAATATTTATAAACAAACTTATCGTTAGTTATAAATGCTTGACTTGACTCAACAACGAAAGCGTTTTCGCCAGCCTTAACCGTGTAAAACTCTAAGTTTTCATTTGCACTAATTTGGTTTTGTGGATTAGTTAAATTAAAGTTTTCACTAACTTTTAAGTCGTTAATAGAAAGGTTTTCAAAGCCGATTGAACTTAAAATCATTTCACTGTTATTAGTTAGGTAATAAACGTTATCGTCCACAAAGTCAAAGCCAAATGACTTAATTTCTGTTTCCGAATAATCAATTATGGTGTTGTTTTCAACACGCTTAATTTTGCCACTATCTAAAACGTATAATCTACCTAAAAGGTCGGATTGTAATTTAGAAACGTTGTTAAACGAAGTGCTTATTGTGGTAAGTTCTGTGTAATTATCTGCTTTGTTTAATTTAGCAACCGTTGTTTTATTTGCTAAATAAACGTTGCCGTAAGTATCCACGTTAAAACTTGTAAATTCGTTTGCTGAGACGTTAGAGTCAATCTTAACGAAGTCAAGACTTTCTGCACTTGCGCTTGCTTTATAAATGTGTTGTGGCGCATTACCATTATCGCATAATAAGTAGTAATATCCACTTTGATAACAAACGTCGCGAATAACAGAGTCCACTGCCAAAGAAAGTCTATTAGATAAATAATAATTCTGTTTAGTAAAGTCTAAAAGCGCAACAAATTTTTCTGGTGTGGCAGGATTATAAAGTAGCAAAGCGTTTTGTTCGCCAAGTGCAAAAGAAGAAGGGGAAATTTGGTCAAGAATTAAATCTTCAATCAAATAGTTTTTGTAATTTTCCCTTGAATATCTATTAACAATATTGTTATTAGTATAAACAGTCAATTTATAATTGTCCAAAACTGCAACGTTTTTATTTGTTTTTTCAATTTCGGTTGCGTTTTGTGAAACTCTATTAAAAGCAGTTTTATTTTTTGCAATTGCAAAACCCGTAAAGGTAAGCGTTTGATTTTCAATCTTATATTCTTGAATAGTGTTTTGGTCGGTTATAAGAAGATTTTCACCCTTAAAAGAAATTGCAACGGGGGTGGTTAAAACACCAAGGTCAAAATCAGCGTCAATATCACTAATGCTCAATTTGATAGGGTCGCTACCTGCTGTTGAAAGCATAAAAATATCGTTTCCAGCAATATAATAAATAAAATTATCGTTCGCAATCATTTTGCTTGGGAACACGCCTTTACATAAAGAAAGGTATTTTTTAGTTAAAGTATCGTAAATTGCAATACCATTGCTATCAACAAAGAAAATTTGGTTGTTTTGGTTTATTGCAACAGGGGTAGAGTCCTTAACTGTAAAGGTATCAAAAAATGCAAAGCCGTTTTCAGTTTGGCTATAAACTAAACAAACCGTGCTATAAGTTGCAACCAAATAATTGTCGTTAATATCAAAAAAGTTTCCACCAATATTGTTTGAACCATCGGTTAAAGGTGTTTTTGCCGTTTGTGGACTGTCCGTTAATTGAGTTAAATCAACTTTATAAATACTACCTGAATTAGAAACGAGCAAGTCTTTATCGTTTAACTTTTTAACTTGTTTAATCGCTTGAAAATCAGTCAAAGGTGATAACCAAGTGCCGTTATAATGAATAAAAAGTTTTTGAGTTTCATCTGCAATCGCGCAAACCGTTTGGTCATAGTAAACGTCAATAGGCGAAATTAACTCAGTGTACTCTAATTCTGTTTGAGGCAAAAAGTTGTTAGATATAATTTGGTCGGCTTTTGCAACACTAAAAGCCTTTGCAAACAAAAAGGTGCAAAGTGCGAGCAACACTGACAAAATCGTAATCAATATAGTTCTAGTTTTTCTTAAAATTTGTACTTTCATACTAACCATTTTAACACATAATTCATAATTTGTCATTATATTTAATAATTTTATTAAAAAATTATTTATCCGCTTTTTTTAGCCAAAATCCCCCGTTTTTTCGCCCTAAAATTACAAATTTTTCAAATATGACAAAAGTTGACATAATACGATAATATTATATAAGAAAAACACGAACAAATGTTCGGATTTTAAGACATATAACATTGACTTTGGAAAAATCAGGTAATAAAATAAAGTGGCATCGATGCAAAAGTTAAAGTATGAAGGAGACACATATGAAATTAATTTACACCAAGACCGTGCTTTATGCATACGCAAACATTGAAACGGTAAAAGAACAGATTGATGACTTTGTTGAACGCAAGGCGTTATCGTCAATCATTGATTATTCACCTTGCATAGAGCAGTGCGAAAAAATACTTAATTTTACGGCTCAAAAAATTGCACTTATAGAACTTAAACAAATGACCGAAAGGGCGTTAAACAAGTTGACAGCGTTTGAATTGGACTGTTTAGATTATAAGTATTTTAGGCAAAAACCAAAAGAATATTTTGTGGGCTTTGATTATGAAAGCAGAAGTTATTTTAGAAGACAAGTGGTAATCGCAAACAGACTTTCACTTTTATTTGATAGAGTGGGGCTAACTGATGAATGGTTTGAGAAAAACTGTTTAACCACAAGTTTTTTTGTTGAGTTGTTAAAAAGAGTGGAAATTTACGAAACACAGTCAAAAAAGAACAAAAGCAAAAAAGAAAAGCAAACGCAAAAAAATAAAACGATTAGTTTATCTGCTTAATAGTTTTCGTAATCGTTTTCTTCGTAATACAAAAAATTTTGTTTTTTACTTTTGTTGTTAAGTGCGATAAAAAGTGCAAAAAGGCCTGCGAAAACCAAGCAGGCTATTATTATAAACTTGACAGAAAAAAAGTCTTTTTCGCTTGCTTTTTTCTCGCTTTTTTGCACGTTGTCGTTTGGTAAAAAAGTCAATTCATTTGGGTGGTTGCTAACAGTGAAAGGGTAAATATCCGTCTCTTTAACGTACCCTAAACGGTTGTTATAAGAAACGTAAAAAACCTTGCCTTGTTCGCCCGAAAATTCGCCGTAATAGGTCAGTTCTCTTTGGGCAAAAACGTATTGTGATGGCGTTAAAAGGTCGGCATCTAAATATAAAAGCGTTGTGTTAAGCGTCTTGATTTTTAGGTTTAAGTAAGGGTATAAAACCTGTTGCCCGTCAAAAAAGAGCATATCGGTTGGAACAAATCCGTCAATGGCAATTTGCCCGCCATCGCCGTGTATTTCCACGTGCGAAAATTCGCCAACTTGCTCTAATTCCTTAACGTAATAGGTGTAAGGCAAATAAAATAACGGGGTTTTATCAAGCACGCTTGAAAAAAACGGTGTGTCTTGTGTTATAACACGCTTATAATCTTGCCCAACTTGTGCTATTGCCGTTTGGGTTAAACAAAAACTCTGCATTATATATATGATGTATACAATAAAAAAACTTAATCTTCGCATAATTCACCTTTATCGATAGTGAAGTTGATTATACTATAAGAAAAAGCAACCTAATAGAGAAAAAATATCGTAATTCATATAATATTGTCAAATTGGTTTTTCTTTTATCGTTAAAAATGGTTATGTTTGCGTATAATATTATAGATTTTATGATTAAAAACTTATGCTTAAAAATTGTTTATAAAGTTTTAATAATGGTTTCGCTGTCACTTTTTTTGTGCGTGGGGATAGCAACTTTGTCAAACTTATATCTAAAACAAGTGGTTTACCCATTGTCTTATAAAGAACAAGTCTTTAAGTATGCCGATAAATATAATTTAGAGCGGTCGCTTGTTTTTGCAGTTATTAAAACCGAAAGCAATTTTGATAAAAATGCGGTAAGCAGTGCAGGGGCGGTGGGGCTTATGCAAATAACTAATTCAACGGCAAAGTATATCGCAACCAATTTGGGCGAAAAAGAATATCAATTAACAAACCCAGAAATAAATATAAAGTTTGGTTGCTATTATCTAAAATATTTGCATTTAAAATTTGAAAATATGGAAACAGCACTTGTCGCTTATAATGCAGGCGAGGGAAACGTCCTAAAATGGCTATACGATAAAAATTTTAGTACCGATGGAAAAAGCCTAAAACATATACCTTTTAATGAAAGCAGAGAATATATTAAAAAAATCAAGCGAAACACAAAAAAATATAATAAATTATATAATAAAATTCTTGACAAATAAATTTTTTTTGAGTAATATATAAAGGCTAACTTGCGAGGGTGGCGGAATTGGCAGACGCGTACGTTTGAGGGGCGTATGGTTATCCGTGTGGGTTCAAGTCCCATCCTTCGCACCAAAAACTCTTTTTACACTTTTGTGTAGAAAGAGTTTTTTTGTTATTATCGAAAGTTTTTTATGGGACTT
>CAJGDO010000025.1 GCA_904502225.1 uncultured Clostridia bacterium | reverse complement strand
TGTGCTTGGTTATAAGGTAAAAGATAAACGCTATGTTATAGACGAGAAAGAAGCGGAAACAGTAAGACTTATATTTGATATGGTTATAGAAGGTTATGGCTATACAAGAATTAGAGATTATCTAAATGCAAACGGATACAGACGGCGTGACGGAAGACTTTTTACTATTCATTTAACAGATATTCTTCGCAATAGAAAGTACATCGGCGAATATGTATATAATCGGTCTGCATACCGAGCACGTGGAAAATCATACAACAACCACCAAAGTCGAGCGGAATCGGAGATAATTCGAATACCAAACGGAATACCACGAATAATAGACGATTATACTTTTATGAAAGTACAAGAAATAATGGATAGACGGAAGAAAAAACCGTCAGAAGCAAGAACAAAAAAGAGATATTTATTGACGGGAGTTATTAGGTGTAAAAGTTGTGGAAAGACTTTTAGTGGTGGAAAAACCATAAATCACGGCATACCTTACTATGTTTACCGTTGTGGCTCTCACGGTAAAGAGTGTTTATCAAGAGCAATTAACGTCACTTATATGGACGAATACATAACTTCGCTTATCGGCGGTTGTTTATTATACCCAGATAATAGAGAAAGGCTTATAGAACTTGTCAAAGTTAGTTATATTAAAGCGAACGATAAACTTAACGAAGAATTAAGCCGTTTTGAAACCGAATTAAAAGAAACGGTAGAAACATTAGAAGACAAAAAACAAGAAATCGGGAAACAACAGAACAAGCAACTTCAAGGCTACCTTGCAGATGAAATAAGTGAACTGACGTTAAAGAAAGACGATTTGCAACGGAACATATATGATACAAGGCAAAAAATAAAAGACTTTCCCGAATTTAAGCCGAAAGATATTCGCAAGCGTGCTCAACTGCTATATGACTTACTTGAAAGCGACAATTTAGAAGATAGGCAGTATGTAGTAAACAAATTTATTGCCGTGATAGAAGTTGATAACGATACCATTGAAACCACGTTAGACTTGCAAAGCCTTACAACAACTTACATACCCATTCAAACAACTGTTATAGAAAAGCGAGATAATGTGGCACGAGCAGAAAACTTTTATCGTCGCTCTCTATCATTCCCAACACTTCATATTCAAGTGAGATAACTAACTTGATGTGGCAACTTCCCCAAAAACACCGAAGTGTGTTCGGCTTACCCCCTTAAATAGTAGTCACGACTACTACAAAAAAGTAATTAAAAACGGCATAATTCAAGTTAAAACTCCCCAAAAATGATAGAAAATCAATGCGTCGAAGTATTCACGGTTCGAGCATTATAGGGGTCACCAAAAAAATAAAGACAGGTAAAAAGCCTGTCTTTATTTTTTTGTTATCTCTATGTAGCAAGCGAACCCATCGTTCGGACGTCTTTGACGGACAAAAATAATGGGCAAAGTCCTGCGTAGTGCAACGGAGCAGCCTCCCGTAGGGGTCACCAACCATACACACTTCCAAATCCTAGATTACTAGGTCAAACGGAAGTGTGTTTTTCATTTCCGTCATATTTGCCTCAAGTGTCAAATATGGTTAATATCGCCCGATTTTCGCGTGAAAATCGGGCTTTTTGTTTTGTAGAAAGAAGGTTGAAAAAATATGATAGTTTTTTAAATAAAATAACCACTGATTTAACTAAAACAATATAAAATTTTAGAAAAAAATTATTGAAAAAAGTGATGTTAAGTGTTATAATATTAAATAGAATATTTAATATGGAGAGTTTTTTAAAAATGAAAAAAGATTTAATTTTTTCACCTGTTTTATTGGTTGTGAGTATTTTGTTGTGCTTGCTTAAAACGACGGGCATGACGGCTCATATCATTATATCAGTTTTGGGCATGGCTATCCTTGTTGCATACACGGTTGCAACTAAAAAACATTGGAAAATTCCTGCACTTGAAATTGTGATGAGAGCTTGTTATGGTATTGCTTTAATTTCAGGCATCGTGTTAAAAATCAAATACATAGCAGTTTTAGGTATTGTTCATAAAATCTTTGCGTTATTATTTGCTGTTGCACTTGTTGTGTTATATCGGGCAAATAAAAAACAACGATATAGCGTTTAGGGTAAAATCCGCCGATAGACTGCACAACTTGCAATGTGCACTTGTGACAAGCACTGAATTTAAAAGAAAATATATTTTAGAAACTGTGGATTGGTATGGAAGTCTTTGATATCACAGGCTTTTTAGATATTTTAACGATTGAATAAATGGAAAAAATATTGTTTATAAATGCGTGCGTTAGGCCTTCTTCCCGCACGCTAGAACTTGCAAAAAGCCTTTTAAACAAACTCGGTGGGCAAGTGGAAGAAGTCAATTTGTATCAAACTGAACTAAAGCCACTTACCTTAAAAGAGTTAGAAAAAAGGGAAAAGTCTGCTAAAAATAAGGATTTTTCCTGCGATGTTTTTAATCTTGCAAAACAGTTTGCAAAAGCAGAAAATATCGTTGTTGCAGCACCTTATTGGGACTTAATGTTCCCTGCCGTATTAAAATGTTATTTTGAACAAATAACGGTCAATGGCATAACTTTTTCGTATAGCGAAAAGGGCGTTCCACAAGGTCTTTGTAAAGGCAAAAAACTCATTTACGTCACAACGTCAGGTGGGCATATTGTAAAAGATTTTGGCTATGAATATGTTTTGTCGCTTGCACAAGGTTTTTATGGCATAAAAGATGTCCAATGCATCAAGGCAGAAGGGCTTGACGTTTTCGGTGCAAACGCTAAAAAAATACTCGATGAAGCAAAAAGTAAAATCTAATAATTGACCAAATTATTAAATTAAAAAGCAAATTTATATAGTTTAATATTGCAAAAAAACATATAATTAAATTGTAGTTTTTCTATGATTTTTTTAGGTGTTTTTTTCTTTTAAAATAAATAGTTAAAAATAATCAAATAAATTAAAAAAACACTTGACAAATGTGCGGAATAGAAGGATAATAAGTGTAATGTAATAAATTAGAAATTTATTATTAAAAAATATAGTGAATTGCCGATGGGAGGATAGGATATGTTCAACAAACAAGCAAAAGAAATTATTAAAAAACTTTACAGCAATTTGGATATGGACTTCGTTATTGAAAAGACGGAAGAATTATATAAACTTGAAAATGGCCAAACGTTTGAAAATTATAAAATGGCTAGTGATTATACATATAATCTTCTTGAAAAGGAAGGTTTTGAGCCTGTTCGTTATACCTTTAAAGCAGACGGCAAAGCAACTTATCAAGATAAGAGAATGCCAATTGCTTGGAAGGCGACGAAGGGTAAATTAACCATTTTAAGTCCAAACACTGCATTTGCTGACCCAGTGATTGCAGATTTTGAAAAGACTTCATATGCGTTAATAAAACACTCTGTTTCTACACCAGAAGGTGGAATTCGCACTAAAATTGTGACCGAAAGGCAAGTTTGGGCAGGTGAAGATTGCACGGGGGCAATGGTGCTTATCGATGGCAGGGCAGGAAACATATCAAAATTTTTAGACCTTGGCGCGTTGGGTGTTATAAGTGATTACTTGACTAATGCAGATGCTCATCCAGACGACACTTATTGGGCAAACGCTTGTACAGACGATGATGGACACTGGCACGTTCAAAGCGAAGACCGTGATTTTATAGGTTTTCAAGTTACTCCAAGAATAGGCAAAAAACTTCGTGCAGTGTGTGAGGCTGGTGCGGTCACCGCATTGGTTGAGTGTGATGGCGTTCGTTATGAAGGCGAAATTGATGCTGTGACAGCAACGCTTAAAGGCAAGTCAAACAAAGAATTTTGGCTTCTTGCACACCTTTATGAGCCAACTCCATCTGATAACTCTTTGGGTGTTGTAGGTGCAATTTCAATAATTAAGGCAATTCGTGAACTTGTTAAAAAAGGCGAACTTCCAGAACCTGATTATACCATAAGAGTATTGTTTGCGATGGAAGTATATGGTTTTGCCGCACTTTACGAATCGCTTGGTGAGGAAATAACTAACAACGTTTTAGGTGGGCTTAATATAGACGGCTTGCTTGAAAAAGATAAGACTTCATATACCATAGTATATCCACCATATTCATCACCATTTTACGCAAAAACCTTTATTAAGAGTGCGTTTGAAGTTTATGGCGATTTGTTCCCAAACACAGAAGACGTTAATAAGGAACTTATTTGCTTTACTGATGACGATTTTCTTGGCGATTCAACTACAAAAGTTCCAACTATTTGGGTTTTCCACGCTATCACAAAGGGTGAAACACAACATAACACTTGCGTCACTATGGATTGGCTTGATAAAGCACAAGTTGCAAGAAACTTGGCTGTTATAGCGTTTGGTGCAACAGCATCGGTTTGCAAGGTTATTCCTATTGAAGATATGCTTGAAAATGCATTGCGTTTAGCAAATAAAGAACTTGAAAGAAGAAAAGAAATCAATTCTAGCGAAGCGTATATGTCATATTTTAGAAGGGGTGAAAAACAAATTATCCTTGACTTTAAGAAAATTTCAGATTCTCCGCTTGTTGAAGAATATGCAAACAAGATTGATGATACTTACGTGGAATTTAAGGGCGAAGATTTAGGAATATGGCAAAATTATGCTAAAACCTTAATTGTAAAGAGAGAGACAAAAGGTTTCCCATTTGACAAGATAAGGGCTCCAAAAAATGAAAGAAAATCTCTACCAAACAGTGTTATTTATGGTCCATTTGGGTTAGTTTTATCTGCTATGGACGGAAAGAAAGACTTGGAACAAATTATTAGAGAAGTATATTGGGAAGCATCAAAAGTTCTTCCAAGTGAAACTATCTTTAAGCAATTTATAAGTGCAATTTTCTACCTTGCAGATTATGGTTATGTTTCTGTAAAAGAAAGTTATGTTTTGACTAAAGACGACCTTAAAAAGGCATTAAAAGAACTTGGTCTTAAAAAGTCGGATTTAGTTATGGTTCATTCAGCCTTTTCACGTTGTGGGCACTTGCAAGGTGGGGTAGATGCATATATTGACGCATTTTTAGAAAGTGCTGAAACAGTGCTTACACCATCGTTCACAAGACCATATATAGCATTTGAAGGCTCTATAAATAAAAACCCTCCATTCCTACCATTTGATAAAAATTCAAGCGATGGTATTTGGACTGGTGCAGTTCCTACAAATATGTTAAAACGTGGTGCTGTTAGAAGTGCACACGCAACACACTCTTGGTGTGGTTTAGGCCCAAGGGCAAAAGAATGCGTTGCTGACCACGGATTATTAGACCCACCAACAGGCGAAACTTCACCATTTACATATGCACTTAAAAACAACGGTAAAATTATAACTTACGGCGTAGATGTAAATTCGCTTACCTTCTTGCACTACTTGGAAGATCAATCTGGTGCAGAGTTTTTAGCGAACGCAGTGGTAAAGGTTAAAAATGATAACGGCAAACTATCAACACACGTTATCCCACGTCATCTTCCTGGTTGCAGGGGATTCTATGGTGCAAAAGGGTTAGAGTCCAAATTTATGCGTAAAGTAATGGAAAAAGGTTTTGTTTATAACTCGGTTGATTTTGGTCTTGGCAAAATTTATATGTTTGATATGAAAGAACTTTATGAAAAGGGAATGGAAGTGTTTAAGGAAGACAAAAACGCAACGCTTTGTGAAAGACCAGACTGCCAGTTTTGCAGAAAATTTGATTAACGTCATAATAAACTAAAATCAATAAGGCAACGATAAACTTATCGTTGCCTTAATTTATTTAAAAGAAATTTTTATTAAGGACAATTATGACGCCTAAAAAACGACTGTTCTTGGCGGGGCGTTAATCACGGTGACCATTAAAGTTGCAGAAAAAGTCCGTGCTGTTGGCAGTAAAAGGCACTCTGCCAACTTGGGTGTTATCGCAAGTTCTGTTTCTCAATTCTTTAATAGGGTTAGGGGCAACTTCAAACCGATAATCTTTGCCAAAACCTCTTATATGTGCATCTATTACTAAATGGCTTGGCACGATTTCAATGCTTGGGTTAATGATTTTTTGGTACTGGAAGAAGTTTGCATCGCTTGGCAATTCATTTATGTTTACGTAATCTTCTAAAAGAGAAGTGTATTGTACCGTGGTGTCCAAAATATTACGCACGTATTCAATGTTTTCGTGTAGAGAAATAGGTGCGGGGAAGTTTCCGTCAGGAATAACTTCTTGCCAATGCTTGCCGTCATATTTTTCTAATAATTCAGCGGCTTTATGAAGATGAGCAATTTCTATCTCTAAATTTTCTTCCCAAAGTGCTTTAACGTAAGCGTCCGTTTCGGTCATATAGCACGACCAGTATAAATAGCACTCGCAATATTCGTGCCATAAAAGCATTTCAAGCCAAGTTGCACTTGAATCCATAAGCGATTCGTATTGAGTGACGTGTTCTTCTTCAACCTGTGCGATTTCCATATAAACTTTTCTTGACAAATCGTTTGTAGCAAGGTTTGTTATATTCATATAATAGTTCATTGTTTGCTGTTCGGCGGCTGTTATAATCATGGTATTAAGAACAGTCTGCTTATCAGCCTTTTTAGATTTTATGCCACGTTTAACGTTATCCTTATTAAAGCGATGGTGGGCAATAGTAGGGCGTGCAGGCATAATTTCGGTGTATTTTCCGACCAAGCGTTCGGCTTGTAAGCCTTGCTCCATTTCTAAAAGGTTAGAATATCGATAAAGGTGGTCAAAGTCCTCTAAAAGTGCAAAATCAAGTGCTTTTTTAACGTAGCAATCGCTTTCACGTTTAGCAAGTTCAGCCGTTAAGTCAACTGCTAACTGCTCGTAAGAAATGGTGTGCTCTAACGCACTTTCGTTGCTAGGTTTAAGAAGTGAAACTTTAATCTGCTGTTGCTTTTCAATAGAGCGAGTGATAGATAACTCTCTTTTAAGGTCGTTGTCGGTTATGTGGCGTGCAAAGTTGTGCGAAAACCAGTTGGCCTCAAACTCCGTTCCGTTCATAAGTATAATTCTAGTTTTGGTATAAGGGTCAACCTCGTGCTTGTCGTAAGACTTTGGGTAAAGTTGTTTCCAGTTTTGAAAACTACCTAAAAGATTAATGGGTTTTTGTTCAAACGGATTCATAGAATACCTCCTTATAATTCACCATTTATCTATATGAATTTTTTTTAATAAAGGTGAAAAAAGAAGGCGTGTAAGCAAAAAAATAACGCATAATAAATGCGTTATTACTATTAATTTATGAAAACTAAATGTTTATTTTTATAATAAAATAAAAGAAATAAAAAACCCTCCACCAGAAATGTTGGTGGAGGGAGGGTTTTAAATTCCCCACGCGGTTGGGGTGCCGTCAACGTAATGCCAATAATTCTTACCGTCATCAGGAAGGTCAGCCTCGCTTTCTACATAGTAGAAAATCTGCGTATCTTTTATTTCTTCATTTTTTTTCAAAAAGGTAATTTTTTCCCAATCGCTTGGTGTACCAGTATAATACACTCTGCTTATGCTTTCGCAAGCATTGAAACAATCTTCATCAATAAATTTCACGCTATTTGACAATACAATATCAGTTAAATTTGTGCAACCATAAAATGCCCTAACGCTAAATCCCGTAATGCCGTTTTCAATAACAAGACGTTCTAGTCCTGTACAGCCGTAAAAGGTTTCAGTCGCAACGTATGCTATTTTGCCAGGAAGAACAATTTCTTTTAAACCAGTGCAGAACTTAAAGGCTCGTGAACCGATATTTTCTACGTTAGACCCTATTGTCACGTAATTCAAGTTGGTGTTATAACTGAAAGCATCATCTCCAACATCAGTCACGGTTTCAGGGATAACGAACGAATTAGCCTTTTTGCCTGATGCATAAGTTAAAAATGCTGTACCATCTTTACTGTACAAGTTGCCGTCTATGTCGCAATAATTTACATTATCCTTTGATACAATTATGTTTTCCAAGTTATTACTTTCTAAAACAAAATCCTCCGCAATACTTGTCACGCCACTGCCTATCGTTATTTTTGTTAAACTTGAACAGTTAGCAAACGCACATGCATCAATAGTTTTTACTGAATCAGGAATAATTATTTCTTCTAAACTTGAACACCTAGCAAATGCACCGCTTCCAATATATTCTAATTTATTAGGAAGAACCAAATTTTTCAAATTAGTGCATCCTGAAAATGCACCCAAATTAATTTCGGTTATATTTTCGCCCATAGTAATTCTTTTTATTCTTGTAAAGTCTGAAAAAGCACTCATTGCAATAGTTTTAACTGGCAAGCCGTCATAAAATGCTGGGATAATAATATCCACGTCATAACAATAATAAGAAAGAGAAGCTATTTCGTAATAATCGCCCATATTGTTAAAATATAAACCTTCTGTTGCTGAACTATTACAAATGGTACAAGTGCCGTTTATAACGTTATGAAATCCATAGCCATCTACTTCAAAAGTATCTTGTCCGGTTGCACCACACTCGCAAGATATATAATAAGTCTTTTTCTGACTGCAAGTAGCCTCGGACGCTATAAATTTTTCATCTTCCACCTGACGATTATAAATATGCATCAAATCACTGCTGCCCACGTCTATTTGTGTGTCTGTTTCGCCACAATAATTATCGCAACTAGCAGTTTTTGTTCCATCTTGCGTGCATGTTGCATTATTATCACTTTCGTACCTTGTAAAAGAGTGGCCATAAGCAGTATTTTCAATTTCTCTGTTTTCGGTTTGTTCACAGCGCTCACATTGATAAGTTTCAACACGATTTTCTTCACAAGTTTCATACGAAAAATCGCTCAAATATATTGAATAGTTGTGGTTTAAAGCATTAATATAGTTATCAATATATTCGTCGCCACAGTCACAGGTGTATTTTGTGTAGCCTTGCGTTGTACAAGTAGGCTCAACAATGCTGGTCTTGTAAGAGTGACCAAAGGCGCTTTGTTCAATTTCCCTATTTTCTGTTGCGTCACATCTAACACATTTATAGGTGTCAATGCGGTTTTGCTCACAAGTTGCAGAAGAATATTCTTCTACGTATACAGAATAGTCGTGGTCAAGAGCATTAACGTACGTATCAACGTATTCTTTGCCACAATGACAGGTGTGGGTTGTGTAACCTTGCTCTGTACAAGTTGGAGCCGTTATGCTGTCTTTATATGAGTGGTCACATTCTTTTTCACCACAAGCAGTTAAGCCAATGCTTAAACATAAAATCATGCATAACGAAAGTAAAGCCGTTATAATTTTTTTCATAGTAATAAAAGCATCTCCTAATTTTTTAATAAAAAAATTATATCATACTTAAAAGTATATATCAAGTAGATTTTTATGTATAAAAAAACTCGACTTATTAAAGTCGAGTTTTTAAATTATTTAATTTTAATTGTTATAACAACACTTATCGAATATGTTTTTGTTGTAATTTAATTATTAATATTCGGTTGTGTAGTTATCAAAGTAGCCTTGAATCCAGATGATAGGCGTACCTTTGTCGCCAGAACCAGAAGTAAGGTCGCAAAGTGAACCGATAAGGTCAGTTAACTTTCTTGGGGTTGTTCCCATTTGACCAACAACAGTTGCGTCCTTTTCAGAAATTCTTTCCTTAATTGCTTGCTTTAATGCATCACCAGAAAGGTCTTTATAATCGTTGTCAGCAAGATATTTAAGTTTAAGTTCGTTTGGCGTGCCTTCTAAACCTTTTGTATATGCAGGTGAAACTACAGGGTCAGCAAGTTCCCAAATTTTACCAACAGGGTCCTTAAACGCACCGTCGCCATAAACCATAACTTCAATGTTTTTGCCGGTTGCTTCAAACAAATTCTTTTGGATAGCATCAACAACAGGTTGGCAATCTCTTGGGAAGAGTTTAACGCTGTCTTCAGTTGATTTGTTTGAGCCTAAAAGACCGTAATTTTCGTTATAACCACTGCCGTTAACCGAACTAGATAAAATATCATCAAGACCGATAACGTTTGCACCGCAAGCCCTTAAAATACGTTTTGTTCTTGCTCTTGTGTGGATATCACAACATAAAACGTCATTGGTGTAAGGCAAAACAGCCCTTGGGTTATTAGCAAAAATAATTTGACATTCAGCACCTTGTTCGGTGATAAGTTGTCTATAATAATCAACGTAATCAACGCCTGTAAAGGTGTGCTTTTCATAACCGAAAAGGTCACGATATTGTTGTTCGGTTAAAACGTCTGTATAAGGGTTTACGCCCATTTTATCAAGATTATCAAGGCTAACCAAATGGTTGCCAACTTCATCTGATGGATAAGAAAGCATAAGCACCACTTTTTTTGCACCTTTTGCAATACCTTTTAAGCAAACTGAAAAACGGTTTCTTGAAAGGATAGGGAAAATAACGCCAATTGTTCCGCCACCAAGTTTTGCTTTAACGTCGCTTGCGATATCGTCAGTTGAAGCGTAATTACCTTGTGCTCTTGCAACGATAGCCTCTGTCATAGCCACAACGTCGTGGTCACGGAAACTAACGCCCTCTGCTTTAGAGGCACTTAAAAGTGTTTGGGTCACGACTTCAACAATATCGTCCCCATTTTTAATGATTGGGGCTCTTACCCCACGTGAAACTGTGCCAAAAAATCTTTCCATTTTTTTGTTCTCCTTTTTTAACGAAGAACATTATACACTAATTTAAAAATAATTTCAATACTTTTTTTAGATAAAGGTATTAAATTTTCTTATATTTCTTTTTATTTTTTCAGTCTTACAAAAAGAATAAGTTTGGTCGGGGTTAAAACGTTATAAAAGACTTTTTTACCTTGACAAAAAAGCGTGAAAGTGCTAAAATTAAATTAACATAATATTATGGAATAATATTACCAAAAATCAAAAGAGTAAAAAAACCACTTGTTTTGCTAAAAAAGGAGCATAAATGACCGATAGAAAAAAACTTATTGAAGTTGAAAATTTATATAAAAAATATTCCACAAAAGGCAATTATGCAATAGAGGACATTTGTATAAGTGGATTTGGTGGGGAAATTATCGGTATTTTAGGGCATAATGGTGCGGGAAAATCGACCACGATAAAGTGTATGACGGGAATTCACCCTTATCAACAAGGTGTTATTGAAATTTGCGGGTTTGATATTCAAAAAAAGCACATTGATGCAAAAAGCAATTTTGGATACGTGACTGATGAATTTACCTTATTTGAAAAAATGACCGGCTTTGAATATCTAAATTTTTTAGCAGACGTTTATAAAGTTGATGAAAAAACAAGGAAAGAAAGGATAGAAAATTTCCAAAGTGTTTTCGCTCTTGGCGATGCCATTTATCAAACAATCAGTTCATACTCACACGGTATGAAACAAAAGATTTCTATTATGGGTGCATTAATCCATCAACCAAAAGTATTTATTCTTGATGAACCAATGGTCGGTTTAGACCCATATACTTCAAACCAACTTAAAAACTTTATTAAAGACTATGCAGAAAAGGGCAATTTAGTCTTGTTCTCGTCACACAATTTAGACGTTGTTAATAAACTTTGCAACCGTGTTTACATAATTGACCAAGGTCGCATTTTAGAAGAACTTGATATGAAGGCTTTTAACAAAACCGATAAAGATTTTGAACAGTATTTTCTTTCTATCACAAAGAGGGAATCAAGGGCATGAAAGAATTTTGGACTTTATTTAAGTACGAATTTAAGATGCAAACGCCATTTTTTAGAAAAAAGGGCAAGTTAGACATATCAGGTGGCGTATTTTCATTTTTAATCGTTGCCTTTTTGGTGTACGTTGCCGTTGTTTTTATAAAAAAAGTTTTGCAAAATTATATAGTGGTGGAAATAGACAAAATTTATCAGCCTGTTGAAAGGGCAAAAGAATTGCTAACCGTTTTATACTTGCTTGTACTTTTGGCGATGACAGTTGTTATCTTGGAAAGGACAAGAAAGGTTTTTGCAGATGATAAAAACAAGCAAGTGTTTTTGCGTTTGCCATTAAGAAAAAGGAACGTTTTTTTAAGCAAGTTTGCCGTTTTGTTAATTCATACTTACGGTGTAGGCTTGGTTTGTATATTGACAATTAACATTATCGTCAACAGTGTTTTGCCACTTGGCACACAGTTTTGGCTTGCAACGGTTGCTGTTTGTGTGTTTATGCCAATGATTTGCTTATTGTTGGTTTCGCTTTTAATCGTGCCATACATAATGGTAATCGAACTTTTGTTGAACAAATATTCGGTGCTATTTATATTATTTACAGTCGTGCTTGCAATTGCGTTTATGTTATATTCGCAAGTTTTAACCATTGTTCAAACGCTTTTAACCACCGGCTCTATTCGTTTCTTGTTTAACTCAAAGTTCGTTGGGGGAATGCAAACGCTTTACAACAATGCATATCCGATAAGTGCATTAGTTAAAATCCTTTTTGAAAAGGACGCACTTTTATATTGGCTTATTCTTTTATTAAGTGCTTTTGTTTCTATGTTGATTGTTTTTGTGGTCAGCAAAAACTTATACAAGATAACTTTATATAGGCAACCAAGAAGTAGCATAAAGGTAAAAAAATCAAACGACTTTACCCAAAGCAACACAGTGCTTTCTTTGGTTAAAAAAGAATTCATTTGTGTTTACCGCCAACCAAAGCACATATTTTCATACTTTTCGGTTGCAATGTCAATGCCGATAATGGTGTATTTTTCGTTCACCTTGTTTGACACGCTTATTTTTAACACTATTGGCATACGCATAAATTTTGCACTTGCATTATCAACCATTTTGCTTTTTGGCGTTTTGACCAACACGTTCTGTTCAACCAACATAACTCGTGATGGGCTTGCAATTTTGAAAATGAAAACCTTGCCATTAAGCGTTTCCAAGATTTTTTGGGCAAAAGTTTTGTTTTGTGCTATCGTCAGTTCGCTTGCCATAATTGTTTCGTGCATAGTTTTGATAATTGCCACGCCATTAGAGTTTTTTGACGGTTTAATTTGCTTGTTAATCGGCTTAACCTTTACGTTTGCTCAAATATTTATAGCAACAAGGCTTGACTTAAACCACGTTAGACTTTCAATGAGCGATATGGAAAGTGAAGACCACAGTAGCAAAACTTTGGCAAAAGTCGTTCTCATTGGTGGCATATTAACCTTAATAGCAAGTGCATCGTCTGTATTTTTTGCACTATTCGCAGGCGGGCTTAAAGTTTTAACAAGCACAAAGGTAATACAAGTGTGCATATATTTAATCCCAACCGTAATCGGTGGAATATACCTTGTTTGCGGATTTTTATATTTCCGCACCAACATATTAAAAAGTTTTGAAAGATTGGCAAACGATTAGTCGAGGAGAAAGAAAGGATAAATTATGAGTAAAAAATTAATTGCCTTAATTTTAATTTTACCTATGATTTTGATGATTACCTTATACACAGCCGTCAGCACGGTTAGTTTAAAGGTAAACGTTCCCGTTTCTAAAATAGAAATTATGGGGGACAAATTCGTTTCGCTCAATTTAGATAAGCAAGAAAGGTACCACGTTGATTACGTGGTTTACCCAACCACTGCTGCAAACAAAAACGTTGTTTTCTCGGTTGAACAGGTTGGCTCTCAACCAAAAGCCGAATTAGAATATAAAAACGGATACATTTATCCAAAGTCGGCTGGCTCTGCTTATGCTTGTTTTTCCACGGCTGACGGCGGGTATAGGGCAAAGTTCCACGTTGTTGTAAAAGCAACCCAACTTAAAGAAATTTCTTGCTCAATGCAAAAAACCACTTTAACTATTGGCGAAAAAGTGCAAATTGACACTCTTTTTACGCCACAAACTGCGTCTAATAAAAACTTGGAATATTTTTCAAGCAACACCAACGTTCTTTCGGTTGATGATAACGGTTTAGTGACGGCAAAGGGAAAGGGCAGTGCAACTATCACCATTTGCTCGCTTGCCGACCAAACTATTTATGACACCATTGACGTTTTGGTAAACGCACAAGAAATTTTAAGCATCAGCGATACTGAAATTACCACGTGGGAAGAAACGGGCGAAATCATTTTAACGGTGGACACCGCTGAACAATATTCAATCAATTCGCTCAAATATAAAGTGGTGGATGAATATGGCAACGATTTAGACGGGGTGATTGAGCCTGCTAACCAAAACGCTTTTACCGAGATAGAAGAAGACGTGTTTGCCTTTAATTATAAGTTTGTCAACCAAAATTTTGTTGGCAAAGCCGTTATCGTGTTTACCTTGATAACAAACTCAAAAACCGAATATAAAACTTGCACTATCAATATGGTTGAAGAACTTACCGCAGAGTTTAAGTCGCAAGACCCATTATGCGTGCAAGTTGATGAATATATAAGTTGGAAAAACCAAATTGCCATATCCCCAAGTGGTGCAAACGTAAGTTATAGCGTCAATTATTCAAACGCAAACTTAAGCAAGGAAGGCTCTTTTTCGGCTATTGCTTGCAAAATGGGCTACACCAAGGCAAATATCGTTATAACAAGTTCAAAGTATCCAAACCAAGTGGTTGAATTGCAAAAGGACGTTTACGTTTGCCCAGACACCCTTTCAATAGAACAATCTATTGATGAGTTTGGCATTGAAAACGTGTGGACTATCGGTGCAACCGACGTTTATGATAATAAAGTTAGTCACCAATTGACTTTATCTTTTGAAGAAAAGACAAAAGGTGCAGATTTTGATAAGTTAGAGCAAAAAATAAAGTTTGAAACAAGCCAAAGTGAAAAAGTTAAGGTAAATGGCAAAAATATTGAAATTTTAGACCAAAACTTTAACGGAATAGTTCAAATAAAAGCAAAACTTGATTTGCCAAACGATATGCAATCAGAAAAGATTGACGTGCGTTGTGTTGGAAATGGCGTTGAAGTTTCTAACTTTTCAGATTTATATAAAGCAACAAAACTAAACAAGCCAATCGTTTTGCAAGCCGATATTATAAACGATTTTGGTGAAGGCGTTAACAGTTTTGAAAAAATCCCAAGCACTTTTGACACAAGATTTTATGGTAGTGCTAAACCTGAAGTAATAACGCTATTGCAATTTAAGTCAAATCTTTACGGTAATGGATACACTATAAATGCGAACAAGATAACCAGCATTGAGCACGATGCGTTTGACAATAAAGCAGTCTTTAACGGACCATTAGATTTTGTTTCAATGGCAAACTATGCAAGCGTTAAAGCACAAGATAACATTTGTTTTGCAGTGTTTGAAAACGTGACCATAAATAACGTTCAATTAATGGGCATCACCTTGCAAGAAGATGAGTTAAAGCAAGTTGATTTAACCGACCTAGATTATGCGGGAACGGTTGTGGAAGTTCTTGGCGATAACGTTAATATCGAATATTCAAGGATAAGCAACGGTAGAACGGTTTTACGTGCGTTTGGCGATATAAACGACAGCACAAAAGTTATAAACGTCAATATCAAAAACTGCGAATTAAGGTATGCAAGAGAGTTTATCGTTAGAATGGGAAGCAACTGCATCAAAAACGATGATAGACCGCTTAATGAAGTTGATTTAAGTAATTACCAAGCACCAAACCTTTATGAAACGGACAATTTTAATTTCCCTGTACAACGTGATTATGATAAATTGAACGTTCAAGAATATCAAAGTAACTACATAAAGACATTTGTGACCATTGAAAACAGCGTTTTAAGAGAATCTGGTATTTTTGCAATCGGCATTGACACGCACTTTGCTGGACCTATGCTTTATAACGCTTGGGAAACAAACGTAATTTATAACGGCTATGCAAGTTTAGCAAATTGGAAAGGGCTTTCTGGCACGAGTTATGGTGCAAAACTTACCCTTTGTGGCGACGTTAGAATTTATGATTGGAAAGAAATTGATAAAATAGACAGTAGCACCTTGATTGAAAAGGGCATTAATGCAGACACTTTGGGTGGCTTGCTCAACTTTGACCTTAATGAAATGATTAAGGTTTACAATAGCAACACTGCAATCGACACGTCAATGATTTACAATGGTAAATACGTTCACGGTGGCATTGTGCTGTTTGGTGGTGGCAAAAACTATGGTATTGTTGAAGATAAATCACAAAACTTTACAAATATCCCAAATTTTGATAATGCAAACATAAAGTTTAACGAATATTGTATTGCATTGAGAGACGTTGGCCAAGCAAAATTAGAAGAGGCGGCAGGAAACAATCCGTTTTACTTTATGATTTACGGCAATAATTCTAACTTTAATTATGATGACCAAATGGCTATTATAAATGGAGGCTACGCAGATAACTGCATTTACTTTTAATAAGGAGAAAATATGAAAAAAGGATTATCGGTTAGAAAGTTTTTATCAGTTTTACTGTTAGGTTTAACTATGGCTTTTTCTGGCTTTTTTGTCGCTTGTAATGACGAGTCGGATACTTTTTCTTTTCAAACTGATAAAACGGATAACGTGTTGGTTTATCAATCAGATTTTGATTTTGACCAATATTTTTCTCAAACCTTTATAAAAAAGACCACGCCAAGTGGCGAAGAATTCCTTATACCGTTAACACAAGAAATGTTGGCTAGCCCAATCGACACGTCAAGTGTTGGCGAAAAGAACGTTAAGATTCATTATAACTCACACGAGTTTGATTTTAATTATACAGTCAAGTATAAAGTCGAGTTCTTGGTTGATGGTCAAGTTGTCGACACCCAATTAGTTTTAACTAAAGAAGAAATAGAACATCCTGTATCGCCAACAAAAGACGGGTTTACCTTTGAATATTGGCAAGAAATCGCCAACCAATTAGATAGCAACGTGCAAATCAACGCTGTTTTCAGCGAAAATGCATATGCACCAGAGTTAACCACGTTAAGTGCTGTTTATGGCGACACGCTTGACGGTTTAACTTTGCCATCTAATAAGTTTGGTGCTTGGCAGTTTGTTGAAAATTTAAATCAAGTTGTAGGCGATGCGGGCGAAAACATTAAAGAAGTTAAGTTCGTGCTAAAAAACGGGGAAATTTTAGAATCCGACACGGTTAAAATTGAAGTAAGCAAAAAGACCGTTCAGTTTGCTGTGGGCTTAATGGAATTTGAATATGACGGCAACAAAAAAAGCCTAGATTATGAGTTGACAAACGCTGATAAATCGGTGGTCAACGTGCTTTCAATTTACAACAGAAACGCTGTGAACGTTGGCGTTTATGACTTTGAGTTTATAATTGAAGACCCAAATTATCAAGGCGAATATAGTGGGCAATTTGAAATTGTTAAAAAACACGTTAAAATTTTGGTTGATGACAAAACAATTACTTATGGTCAACCTATAAACAACCTTACCTTTAATGTTTTTGACTTAAACAATAATGCAATAAGTCAAGCCTTACTTGACGAATTAGAAGTTCAAATTAACCCATTTATCAATCCAGACGTTGGCGTTTATGATATTGATATCGTTGAAAAAACATACGAAAACTTTGTCGTTCAAGTGGTTAAGGGCAAATTGAGTGTAAACAAGGCAACTTATGAAGTTGATGTAGTTGTTAATCAAGACCAAGCCGTTTTTGGCAACGCATTATCGCAAGTTGAATTATTGTCAACTGTTCAAGGCGTAGGCGAGTGGGAATGGAAAGAAAACCAAACACTTATTTTAACGCCAAACACTTTCACTGCAACCGTTATCTTTACACCAAACGATAGCAAAAACTATAATTCGATTGAAAAAGAAATCACTTTTGAAGTGTTAAAGAAAACTGTTGAAATAGTGGTAATTCAAAACCAATTCACCTTTGACAAGGGCGAAAAGACGATTGATTTTGTGGTAAACGGCGTTTTGGATAACGATTTTACCGTTGCGGGCAATCTTTCTAAAATTAACGCTGGCTATTATGACGTAAACTTGGATATCGTGTCAGAAAAGTATAACGCCAAAACGTTAAAAACTCAATTAGTTATCAATAAAGCAAATATTTCCGACTTTGCAACGGCACAAAGTTTGCTTAACCAAATCACCTATAACAAAGAAACGGCAAACAAACTTGCACACGTTGAATTGTTGTCGGGTTATTATTGGATAGACCCAAGCCAAGAACTATTGATTGGTGAAAACGTTTATGACGTTCAATTTATTCCAGAAGATACTGATAACTATATTATTGATACCGGAAAATTAATCTTAACTGTAAATAAGGCACAAGGCGTTATCAACCTTTCTATGGCAGAAAGTTATACTTTTAACGAGCAAAAAGAGTATGATTTTGGTGCGAGCGTAAACAACCTTGAACAAAAATTGCAATTTACTTATTTATATAATGGTCAAACCGTTCAAGGCTTAAAAGATGCTGGTACATACGTTATTACAATCACTTGTGCTGAAAGCGACCATTATTTAAGTGCAAGCGTGACCGTTGAAATTGAGATTTTAGCAGTTGAAAACGATGACCAAATTATAACTAGTTTAGATGCAACCTATTTAGACAGTTTAGAACAATTTGCAAAATATCTTCCAAATA
Organism: uncultured Clostridia bacterium; assembly: GCA_904502225.1. Taxonomy (GTDB): domain Bacteria; phylum Bacillota; class Clostridia; order Christensenellales; family Borkfalkiaceae; genus UBA1259. The sequence goes on along the minus strand of CAJGDO010000025.1, from coordinate 391 downwards.
GCATTTATGGCGTATGGACTTGGGAAGAAGGCAATAATGCACTTGTAGGCAATGCGGGCAAGCAAACGCATAATGCAATCTTTATGCCATATAACCCAACAAATTACAAACAAAGAGTTGTTGCGGTTGAGTTTAACGTTGAAAAGGCAAGCGTATCGGCTCCAACTGCAAAAACTTATACCTTTGATAATCAAGAAAAGGTATTCATAACTGAAACGGAAAATTATTCAGTTGAGAACGGCAAAGCAATAAACGCAGGCAAATACAACGTAGTATTATCGCTAAAAGAGAATAAAAACTACAAGTGGGAAAATGGAAATAGTGAAGATATAACTATTACATTTGAAATACTTAAAGCGACAAACGTTTGGGAAACAGAACCAAGTATAAT
>CAJGDO010000024.1 GCA_904502225.1 uncultured Clostridia bacterium | reverse complement strand
CTACCACTGAGCCATTCCCGCACGTTGCAATGATGATAATGGTGGGAACAATAGGGCTCGAACCTATGACCCTCTGCTTGTAAGGCAGATGCTCTCCCAGCTGAGCTATGCTCCCGTAACTCATCACTGCTGATATAATATATCAAATTTGAAACTAAAAGGCAAGCATTTTTAAGTGGTATTTTAATTTTTTTAAAAAATTTTTTTTTCTTATTAAATTGTTAGAATTTTTAATGTTAAAACAAGGCTAATACTAGTAAAATATATTATGTATAATACAAAACTACTTGACCGAGTTGAAACGATATAATATAATTATGTTATCCTTAATATAATATGAAAGCACAATAAAAGTTGTTAAAGGTGAACAATGTATAGTATAGGCATAGATATTGGCGGAATGAGCGTTAAAATAGGTGTGGTTGCGGTTGATGGAAAGATTATAGGAAAACAACGTGTAAAAACTGCAAATACGCCAGAGGTGGTTGTTAGCGATATAGTTAAAGTTGTTGATAATTTGCTAAAAACCAACGATATAAACCAAAAAGACCTTTTAGGGATAGGTATAGGTTGCCCTGGTGCTGTTAATGGCGATAAAGGTGTGGTTGACTTTTTGCCAAATTTGGGTTGGGAAAACGTTGAACTTGTTAAAATGCTAAAACAGCACTTTGATTTACCTATTAAGATTTCCAACGATGCAAACGTTGCAACGCTTGCTGAAGCCCTTTACGGCTCGGCAAAGGATTATAACTCGGCAATCATGTTTACGCTTGGCACGGGTGTTGGCGGTGGCATTGTTATAGATAAAAAACTTTATGAAGGCGGACACTCTCGAGGTGCAGAATTAGGGCATATGACATTGTTTATGAACGGTTTGCCTTGCACTTGTGGGAGAAATGGTTGTGTCGAGTGTTATACTTCAGCAACGGCTTTAATTAATCAAACAAAATCGGCAATGCTACAAAACGCAAACACAAAAATGTGGCAATTTGTTGATGGTGACATTGGCAAGGTTGACGGAAAAACGGCTTTTGAGTGTGCTAAACTTGGCGATAAAACGGCAAATAAACTTGTTGAAACCTACGTTAGTTATCTTGCCGAAAGCATGCTTAATTTATTCAACATATTTAGGCCAGAAGTCTTTATTTTGGGTGGTGGAATAAGTGCCCAAGGTGAGTATTTGGTCAACAAATTAAAAGAATATTGCAAAAAATTTAATTATGGATATAAAATGGCACCAAAAACCGAAATAACGGTTGCGATGCTTGGCGACGATGCGGGAATTTTAGGTGCGTCGCTATTAGTTAGATAATCAAATAAAAAACTCGGCTGGGTGCCGAGTTTTTGTTATAAAATGTTATCTGCTTTGATTGATTTTATATATTCGGTAGGGGACATTCCCGTTTGAATTTTGAACTGTCTGCTAAAATAGTAAATTGAGCCAAAACCTAGCATATCGGAAATTTCGCTTATGGTAAATTTTTGTTGGCTTAAGAACTTTTTAGCCTTATCAATTTTCATATCGATATAATATTGAATAATTGAAACGCCCGTTTTTTTCTTAAATTGTGATTTAATATAACTTTTGCTAAAACCCAGCCTAAAAGATATTTCATTTAGGTCAATATTTTCAGAAGAATCAAGCCTGTCTAAAAGAATTTTTCTTATACTTTCAACAATTTTATCAGAGGTGATATTAAGGCTTAAAACCTCTTCAGTTTGCTCGCCTTTTTCGACCTTTCTAATAAGCGAAATAAACAGCAATTCTATACAGTTTTTAATCATTTGTTCGCCAGCAAAAGGTGCAGACAAATTTTTTGTCATTTTAGTCAAATGCACGTCGTTGAGTTTGTCCAAATAATTGGCTTTCGTTTCACTTACAATCTTGTTGAGCAAAGACTTTTCATAGTCGTTCAATTCAAGAACTTTGCCCGCAATATTTTTAAGCAATTTATTTTTACATTCAAAAGAAATGATAGCAGAGTTAGCAAATTCATTTTTGGTATAAATGGTGTGTGCAACCTTTGGTAAATGTAAAAATGCTTGACTTTGCTTTAAGCACAAAGTTTCAGTGCCGTTTAAAATGTGTGCAGTTCCACTATCGATAAAAACTAACTCGTAAAAATCGTGGGCTTCAGGCTCAAAAATAAAATTTTTGCCGTATTTAAAGTAGTGCACGGTGTAAATGCCCGAAATTTTGATTGGCGTATTAAGTTTTGTTATTACGTACTTTTTTGAGTTCATATTTGTATTATATAACAATTTAAACTAAATATCAACTGAAAGTGGCTCTTTGTGTAAACAATTTTTAATTTTTTATAAAGACAATATACTCTGTATATTGTATAATAGATATATAAAAACACTAGGAGAAGGATTATGAAATTTACACCAAATTATGACAAAGGTTTTTATCCTATAAGCGTAAAACTACAAGAGTACAGAAAGGCCGTTGCACAAGAAGAAAACAAATTGCTTAAAATTTGTGTTGAAAGAAACGACGGATACAATTATATTTACCAAATTAACATTTTTGCTGACCAAAACAAGCAAGAAGAAAACTATGAAGTTGCTGAAAGGATAATCAAGTCTATTCTTTGGGTAGTAGGTGGCTATAAAATTTATATTTGTGGCGATAAATATGTTTATGAAAGAATTAAGGTGGACTATACCGATGCTGGAAGAAGGGCGTTTGACGTTGATTTTATGCAAACGGTTTATGAACAACCATTTGAAGTTATTGAATCAACCGAACAAACATTCCCTAAAGCAAACAACTGTTCTGTAAAAATCGGTGGACACCTTGACGGTTGCAGAATCGGTTTTGACGCTGGCGGAAGCGATAGAAAGGTTAGTGCCGTTATTGACGGAAAAGTTGTTTATAGTGAAGAAGTTGTATGGTTCCCAAAAATTAATTCGGACTATCATTATCACTATGAAGGAATTATGCAAGCAATGAAAACTGCTGCATCAAAGATGCCAAGAGTTGACGCTATTGGTGTTTCAAGTGCCGGCGTTTATATCAACAATAAAATCATGGTTGCATCACTTTTCTTAAAAGTTCCAAAAGAAGATTATAAACCACACGTTCAAAATATGTATATCGACATTGCAAAAGAAATTGGTGCACCATTAGAAGTTGCAAACGACGGTGACGTGACCGCACTTGCAGGTGCAATCGACTTAAAAGATAACTGCGTTTTAGGTATCGCAATGGGTACAAGTGAAGCGGTTGGTTATATTAACGACCAAGGCTTGCTTAATGGTTGGTTATCAGAAGTTGCTTTCGTTCCTGTTGACTTTAATAAGGACGCAATGGTTGACGAGTGGAGTGGTGATTACGGTTGTGGCGTTAAATATTTCTCACAAGACAGCGTAATTAAACTTGCTGAAAGTGCTGGCTTTAAGTTCGATAAGGACTCTTCGCCTGCTGAAAGACTTAAAGTTATTCAAAAACTTATGCTTGAAGGCGATGAAATGGCTAAAAAGATTTATGAAGATATCGGTACTTATCTTGGATACGCTATTCCATATTATTCTGAATTCTATAAAGTTAAACATTTGCTTTTATTAGGTAGAGTGACAAGTGGCGAAGGCGGAAGCATTATCGTTGAAAGAGCAAAACAAGTTTTAAGAGAAGAATTCCCTGAATTTGCTGATATTAACATTACAATGCCTGACGAATCAAACAAGAGAGTAGGACAAAGTATTGCAGCGGCATCTTTGGCACAAACAAGAAAATAAATTTTGTGCAACATAATTGCTTAAAAAGGTTAAAATATGTTAAAAAAACGTTATGAATTAAAAGAAAATAACACGGGCAAAATTATGCCCGAGTTTAAAACGGTTGTTGACGTTGTGATGACCGAAACTCATATAACTTTTGAGTTTGACTGCAAGAATTCGCAATTTTTTTCTGCTCACGACAAGTATAACGCACCTATTTGGGAAGGCGACGTTTGTGAGGCATTTATTTGCACTGACGGAAAAAGAGATTGGTATTATGAAGTGGAAATTGCACCAAACAACACTGTTTTCCTTAAACATATGAACAACAAAGGTTGCGGAATTTTTGATGAATATGAAATAGAAGAAAATTTCGTGACGTCAGAAGTCAAGATTGAAGGAAACGATTATAAAGTTAAGTTTTCCGTTCCGCTTGATAAAATTGGCTACGACAAAAATAGAGGTATTGCGATAAACCTTTTTAGAATTGAAACCGAAGGTGGAATTCCTGAAAAGAATTTATTGGCAATGAACCCAACGTTAATGCCAACGTTTCATAACAAAGATTTTCTTGTTGAACTTAAATAATAATAAAAATGAATTGTCGAAAGACAATTCATTTTTTAATAACCAAAGCACTTGAAAAGATACCTTGTGTGTGGTATAATATTTTATAGGTGAAAGTATGGCAGACGTAAAACAAATGTTAGAACAACTTAATGATGAACAAATTAAACCTGTGCTTGAAACAGAGGGTGCTGTTTTAGTTATTGCGGGTGCAGGGAGTGGCAAGACAAGGGTTTTGACCACGAGAATTGCATATCTTATTTTAGAAAAAAACGTTTCGCCATCAAACATTATGGCAATAACATTTACCAATAAAGCGGCGGGCGAAATGAAAGAAAGGCTTGCTAAATTTACACCAAACGTTTATGATATGTGGGTTTCAACCATACACAGTATGTGCGTGCGTATTTTACGCCAAGACATTGATAAGTTGGGCTATGATAAAAACTTTACTATTTATGATGAAACTGATAAAGACCGTGTGTTAAAGCGTGTTTTTGAAGAAAACGGCTATGACGTTGACCAATTATTTAAACTCGCCAAAAATGCTATTTCTATGGCTAAAAACGAGTGCTTGACGCCGTTAGAATATAAAAACGAATATGCAACAAGCAGGTTTGCTGATGAAGTTAGCGAGATTTATGAAAAATATAATGCAATGCTTGAAAGTTCAAATGCATTAGATTTTGATGATTTGCTTTACGTGACTTATAAATTGTTTGTTGAGCATCCTGAAGTTGCAGATTATTATTCAAACAAATTCCAATATATTCATATTGATGAGTTCCAAGATACAAACAAGGTTCAGTTTGCTATTGCACAAAGGTTAAGTATTAAACACGGCAATATTTTTGTCGTTGGCGATGATGACCAAAGTATTTACGGTTGGCGTGGTGCAAAGATAGAAAATATTTTATCTTTTGACGATATATACCGTGGTGCTAAAGTATTTAAGTTGCAAAGAAATTATCGTTCCACAAAGAAAATCTTGCAACTTGCAAACTGTATAATTGCCAACAACACACAACGTAGGGAAAAAGAGTTGTGGACGGATAACCCAGACGGGGTTAAAATCGAAACGTTTGTAGGGACTGACGAGAATAATGAGGCGACTTTTACCGCTTTACAAATTAAAAATCTTATGGCAAGGAATTCGGGGCTTAAATACAGTGATTTTGCCGTCTTTATGCGTGTAAACGCTCTTTCTCGTGCATACGAGCAAGAGTTTATGAAATACGGCATTCCTTGTAAAATTTATGGTGGTTTTAGGTTCTTTGAAAGAAAGGAAATTAAGGATATTTTATCTTATCTAAAGGTTATAAATAATCCATCTGATAATGAAAGTTTTTTGCGTTCTATAAGCGTTCCAAGGCGTGGAATAGGTGACAAAACCTTAAGGGAATTAAGAGAATATTGCGTTGCTAACGGCTATTCGCTTTATGATGGTGTGTTTAGGCTTGAAAATTCATTAATAAGTAATTCCGCAAAGGCAAAATTATATAATTTTGGCTTGCTTTTAGATAGTTTTAAGTCGTTTGCTAATAATAACGGAACTGTCGCTTTAATCGACCATATTTTAGAAACGACGGCATTTTTAGACCAGTTTGCTGAAAAAAGCGAAGAAAATACTTCAAAACTTTATAACATAAGCGAATTAAAGAACTCGGCAGAGCAGTTTAGCAAAGATAACCGCAATTCAACGTTGGCGGATTATCTAAACTCTATCACACTTTCTTCTGATACTGACGATATAAATTCTGACGATGCGGTCACTATTGCAACAATTCACGCTGTAAAAGGCTTGGAATTCCCTTACGTGTTTGTTTCGGGGCTTGATGAAACCATACTTCCAATTGCAAGAAGTCAAAATGATGATGAGGAAATGGAAGAAGAAAGAAGATTGATGTACGTTGCAATTACAAGGGCAAAGGAAAGGCTTTATCTAACAAGGGCAATGAGCAGATATTTATACGGCAGAAGAGAACATATGGTTCAATCCCGTTTTTTAAGAGAGGCAAAATCTGTTTTATCACCTGATATTCAAGAGAAAAAGCCGACTTATAGTTATGATAATTACCGTAAATTTGACGATAATGAAATTTTGCCTTCATCAAGCGTTGGTGGTTATTCGTCAAATTATGCAAAAAGCGTGTTGATGGGTGCAAAGCCAAAACAAAACGCAAGTTTTAAGTGTGGGCAATATAAATCAGGCACAAAAGTTCGCCACGCAAAATTTGGTGAAGGAACGGTTATAATGGTAAAAGGTGAGGGCGAAAACGTTATTGTTGACGTTGCTTTTAAGGGGGTTGGTATCAAGTCCTTATCGGCTAAATTTGCCCCTATGGAGATAATAAATGGATAAAATGAGAGAACTTGTTGACTTGCTCAACAAATATGCTTACGAATATTACGTTTTAGATAATCCTACCGTATCGGATAAGGAATATGACGTGTTGTATGACCAACTTGTTGCACTTGAAAAGCAAGAAGATAAGGTTTTGTTTGACTCACCAACAAGGCGTGTTGGGGGAGCACCTGTTTCAGCGTTTAAAAAGCATAAGCATATTAAAAAATTATATAGTTTAGATAAAGCGACAAGTTTTGATGAACTTATATCATTTGATAATAAAATAAAAAAAGAAGGTTGTGAGGACGAATATACCGTCGAGTATAAATTTGACGGGCTTACAATATGCATAACTTATGATGATGGAAAATTCGTTTGTGCGTCAACCCGTGGCAACGGCGTTGAAGGGGAAGACGTTTCGGCACAAGTTTTAACCATTAAAAGTTTCCCATTATCAATAGATTTTAAGGGTAAACTTGAAGTGCAAGGCGAGGCTATTATAAGGCTTTCGGTGCTTGAAGAATATAACAAAACGGCAACTGAAATTTTGAAAAATGCAAGAAATGCAGTTGCTGGTGCGATAAGAAATTTAGACCCGAAAATAACCGAAAAACGCCACGCAGAAATAATGTTTTACAACGTGAATTATATAGAAGGTAGAGAGTTTTTAACCCAAGTTGAAAGCGTTGAGTTTTTGCGTGCAAACGGTTTTAAGGTGCATCCATTTTTAAGGGTTTGCAAGGGTATAGACAGCGTTATGTCTGCTATAAAAGAAATAGAAAACAATAGGAAAACACTAGATATTTTAACCGATGGTGCCGTTGTTAAATTAAACGACGTTAAGTTTAGAGAAAAACTTGGAAATACCGACAAGTTCCCAAGATGGGCGATTGCTTATAAGTTTGAAGCAGAAGAAATTACCACCATTTTAACCGACGTTATTTGGCAGGTTGGAAGAACGGGAAAATTAACCCCGCTTGGCATATTAGAGCCAACCGAACTTGCGGGTGCAACCGTTAGAAAAGCCACCTTAAATAATTATGGTGACTTGCAAAGAAAAGGCGTAAAAATCGGTGCAAGAGTTTTGGTTAGAAGAAGTAATGAAGTTATACCTGAAATTCTTGGCACAACTGAAGTTTTTAGCCATTGCACTGACGTTGAAAAGCCAACTGTTTGCAACGCTTGCGGAAGCAAACTTGTTGAGATAGGTGCAAATTTGTTCTGTCCAAACGAAAACTGTAAGCCAAGAGTTGTTGCAAAATTAACTAATTTTGCGAGCAAAAATGGGTTTGATATTGAAGGGTTTAGCGAAATGACCGCAGAACTTCTTTTTGAAAAGTTGGGCGTTAAAGATTTTGCAGATTTATTCCTTTTAGATAGGGACGAATTGTTGAAACTAGATGGCTTTAAGGATGCAAAAACAGACAATTTGTTAAATGCAATTGAAAATTCTAAAAAAATTGACTTTAATAATTTTATTTACGCACTTGGAATTGATAATGTTGGTAAGAAAACTGCAAGGGATTTATCAAAAACCTTTACCAATATTGATGAACTTAAAAATGCTGATAAAGAACAGTTGCTTTCCATTTCCGACGTTGGGGAGATAATGGCAGAGGGGATTTGTAAGTATTTTTCAAATCAAACAAATATTTTGCAAATACAAAAACTTTTTGATTTAGGTGTGCAAATAATTTATTCAACCGAGCAAAAAACGGGCGTTTTCAGTGGTGAAAAGGTTGTTTTAACAGGCACGCTTTCCGAATATAAAAGAGACCAAGCCGGCAAAATTATAGAAGAATTGGGTGGCGAAGTTCAATCAAGCGTTTCAAAAACCACAACTTTAGTTTTGGCGGGCGAAAATGCGGGAAGCAAGATTGATAAGGCGAAAAAACTAGGAATAAAAATTATTGACGAACAAACATTTAAAATGCTTATAAAAAGTTGATAAAATATTTATTTTATGATAAAATAAATAAGATAATGTGGAGGTTTAGTAATTATGTTTAGTATGACGGGCTATGGAAGGGCCGATTATTGTGAAAATGGAATTAGCCTTGTGGTTGAATTAAAAACCGTTAATAACCGTAATTTTGACCTTAATTGCAAAATTCCACGTGCGTTTATATCGCTTGAAGATACTATTAGAAAAACTGTTCAAGAATTTGTTAAGCGTGGTAGGATAGATTTATTCGTTAATTTTTCAGACACGAGGGAAAGTTCGGCTAATTTAGAAATCAACTTTGATAAGGCTGTTGGATATTTTAATGCGAGTAAGCAACTTTCAGAAAAGTTCGGTTTAGAAAATGATTTTTCAGTTAGTATGTTGATGAAGTCGCCAGACGTTATTGTTGACGGGGCACAGGCAGACTTAACCGAGTTGAAGGACGTGGTTAGAGAAGTTGTTAAAAACGCTTGCTTAAAACTTAACGAAATGCGTAAGGTTGAGGGCGAAAAACTTGTTTTAGATATGCTCAATCGTATGCAAACGATAAAGGGTTTGGCACAAAATATTGCTGTTCGTGCACCATTGGTTGCAAAAGAATATAAAGATAAACTACAAGCAAGGATTGAAGAAGCACTTGTTGACGTTAAGTATGACCAAGCAAGACTTCTTAACGAAGTGGCTTTTTATACTGACAAGGTTAATATCGATGAAGAGTTGACAAGGTTAAATTCGCACATTGAACAATTTTGTGAAATTGTCCGCCTTGACGGTATGGGTAAAAAACTTGACTTCTTGATGCAAGAGTTTAATAGGGAAACCAACACCATTTGTTCAAAATCAAACGATATTGAAGTGACAAGGTTTGCGTTGGAACTTAAAAACGAGATAGAAAAAGTTAGAGAGCAAGTCCAAAATTTAGAGTAATTATGAGAAACGTTTTAGTAGTGTTATCAGGGCCATCTGGTGTTGGCAAAGGCACGATTGCAAAGCAATTGGTTGAAAGAAACAAAGACATTTCATTAAGCATATCTTGCACGACAAGAAAACCAAGAGATGGCGAGGTTGACGGAAGAGAATACTTTTTTATAGAAAAAGAAAAATTTTTATCCAAGATTGAAACAGACGGCTTTTTAGAGTTTAGCAATCATTTTGAAAATTATTATGGCACGCCAAAAGATTTTGTTTTAGATAAACTTGTTAAAAACGACGTGTTGCTTGAAATTGACGTGAACGGCGGGCTTAACGTTAAAAAAAGTTATCCAGATGCAGTGTTGATAATGATAACGCCACCATCAATAGAAGAACTTGAAAAAAGGCTTATTAAAAGGAACACTGAATCAATTGAAAAGATAAAACTTCGTATGCAAAGGATTGACTATGAGTTAGAAAAGAGCAATTTATACGACTACACGGTTGTCAATGATGATTTAGGTAAGGCAATTGAAGAAGTCGAACAAATAATAAATAAAGAAAAAAACATAGATAATTAAAGGAGATTATTATGATACATAAACCACCTATTGACCAATTAGCAGATAAAATCGGTTCAAAGTATGAACTTTGCATTGTGACAAGTAAGCGTGCAAGACAATTGATGGAACAAGCACAAAACCAAGGTTATACCGAACTTCCAAGCAAGGAAAAACCTTTGTCAGTTGCTGCACAAGAAATTGAAGATGGCAAGTTGATTGCAACAAATGATTAATTAAAAAATGTGTTCATCAAATGTCGATGGACATATTTTGTTATGTGGTAAAAAGTGTTTGCAGACGTTATAGTAGATATCAACAACGTAGAAGTTGATAAAGTTTTTGAATATTCGTTTTCAGATTGCCGAATAACGCTTGGCAGTCGTGTGCTAGTGCCTTTTGGTAAAAAACTTATAGAGGGCATTGTTATAGGCGTGAAAGAAAACAGCGTTTATGATGCAGATAAGATAAAACCTATCAATTCTCTTTTAGAAGAAAAGCCTGCTTTAACACCAGAAACGCTTGCACTTATGCAACACGTTTGTAAAACTTGTTATGTGACAAGAGCAAGTGCACTTCGCTTATTTTTACCATCAGAAATGAGGAAAGGCAAGGTAAAAGAACAGTTTAATCGTTTTGTGAAAATAAAAGACGGTTTAGACGTTGAGGGTGCTATCAGTTCACTTAAAAAGACGGCAGTTAAACAAAAAGAATTGCTTGAATTTCTTAAAAATGGTGAAAAGCACTTATTTACCGTGCTTTCAGAAAGGTTTGGCTCATCAGCCGTCAACGCTGTTGTTGGCAAGCAATTTGCAGAGATAATAAAAGAAAAATATTTCCGTCTGCCATATAAAGACCTTGCGTCAGTTAATAAGCAAATAACCTTAACTGAAAAACAAAAAGAAGCAGTTGAAAGCGTTAAAAATACCGATAAAACAGTCAGCCTTATATTTGGCGTGACGGGGAGCGGTAAAACTGAAGTTTATTTGAATTTGATAAACGACGTTATTAAAAACGGAAAGACTGCCATTATGTTGGTGCCGGAAATTGCTTTAACACCACAAATGTTAAAAGCGTTAAGGGCAAGGTTTGAAAATCACGCGGCAATACTTCACAGTGGCTTGTCGGCAGGCGAACGTTTTGATGAGTGGTGGAGATTAAGGAATGGCGAAGCACAAATTGCGATTGGTGCAAGAAGTGCGATTTTTGCCCCACTTGAAAAGGTTGGGCTAATTATAATTGACGAAGAACACGATGGCAGTTATTCGAGCGAATCTGCACCAAGGTATGACACGATTGAACTTGCTAAATTTAGGGCGAACTTAAATAATGCAAAACTTGTTTTGGGCAGTGCAACGCCATCGATTGAAAGTTATAAAAAGGCGATTGACGGCGAATATAACTTAATTGAACTTCCAGATAGAATAAATAAACGGCCACTTCCTAGCGTTGACGTTGTCGATATGCGAAAGGAGGTTATGCGTGGGAACAACTCTGTTTTTTCTTCGGTCTTAAAAAATGAGATTTCAAGGTGCTTGGAAAACAATAATCAAGCCATAATATTCCTAAACCAAAGGGGATATTCAAGAACTGTTATTTGTACTGAATGCGGGCACGTTCAAAAATGCAAGGATTGTGACGTTTCGCTAACATATCACCAAGAAGAAAATGCACTTTTATGTCACTATTGCGGTGCAAAATATAAAATGATTAACGCTTGTACAGAGTGTGGAAGCCCATATATAAAACACAGTGGAACAGGCACCGAAAGGGTTGTTAGCGAACTAAAAAAACTTTATCCAACAGCAAGAATTTTAAGAATGGATAGAGATACCACGCAAAATAAAGAGGGGCATTTTAATATCATCAATAAATTTACCGCAAAAGAGGCGGATATTTTAGTTGGAACGCAAATGATTGCAAAAGGCCACGATTTTCCATCGGTCACTTTGGTTGGTATATTAGATGCCGATATGAGTTTGCATTTTTCTGATTTTAGAAGCAGTGAAAGGACCTTTCAACTTATAACCCAAGTCGCAGGTCGAAGTGGCAGAGCCCAAGAAAAAGGCACGGTTGTTTTGCAAACTTATTCGCCTGAAAACCTAACCTTAAGACAAGCCATAAAATATGATTATGAAGGTTTTTTTAACCAAGAAGTTTCAATAAGAAAGGCGACGGGGTTTCCACCGTTTACCGATATTGTAAGGGTGTTAATCAGTGGTGCTGATGAACAAGGCGTTATTAATGCAACAAAGGCAATTTATCAAGAATTGACCGAAGTTTATAACCAAAACAAAGATAAATTTAGGTTCTTTGGCTGTATGAAAGCACCTTTAAAACGCTTGCAAAACAAATTTAGGTATCAAATCTTAATGAGGATTGAAGCCAAGGAAAAAGAACTTTTAGATAAGATATTCATTATAAGTGATAAATATAAATCAAGAAACTTGTTCGTTTCTTTTGAGATAAATTCAAATAACTTAACTTAATTTATAGAGGACAAAATGGCAATTAGAAACATTATACAGCTGGGTGACCCAACGCTTCGTAAAAAAAGTTTTGATGTGGTTGATTTTGGTGAAAAAACACATCAATTATTAGACGATATGAGAGATACGCTCATTAAAGCAAACGGTGCAGGTTTGGCAGCACCACAAGTGGGCGTGTTAAGGCGAATTTTTATCGTTTTGGTTGACGGTAAATATTATGAATGCATAAACCCAACTATTATTTCTCAAAGTGGCAGTCAAACTGGCGAAGAAGGTTGCTTATCTGTTAGGGGTAAGTTTGGCACTGTTAAAAGACCGTATAAAGTTGTTGTTAAGGCTTTTGATAGATACAATAAACCTTTTACCGTTGAAGCAGAAGGTTTTTTAGCAAGGGCTTTTTGCCACGAGAACGACCATTTGGACGGGGTTATTTACGTGGATAAAGCAACCGATATTCAGGAGGATTAGGGGTTGAGAATAGTTTATTTGGGTACGCCAGATTTCGCAGTTGAACCATTAGTTAAACTTTTGGAAAATAACTACAACGTTGTTGGTGTAATCACAAACAAGGATAAGCCTGTTGGCAGAAAACAAGTTTTAACGCCACCACCTGTAAAACAAGTTGCACTTGAAAGGGGGTTGCAAGTTTTTCAATACGATAAAATCCGTGTTGAAGGGGTTGAAGACTTAAAATCATTAAAACCAGACCTTTTGATAACTTGTGCTTTTGGACAAATTTTATCAAAGGAAATTATTGATATTGCACCACTTGGCGTTATAAATATCCATGCATCAATATTGCCAAAATATCGTGGTGCATCGCCAATTCATTATGCTATTCTTAACGGGGAAACCGAAACGGGTATAACCATTATGAAAACCGATGAAGGAATTGATACGGGCGACATAATTTATCAAGAAAAACTCCAAATTTTGCAAAATGAAACATGTGGAAGTTTATTTTTAAGGTTATCTAAACTTGGTGCTGAAACACTAATAAAAGTTTTACCATCAATTATTGATAAAAGTGCAAAATTTGTTAAACAAGATGACGAAAAAGCAACTTTAACCAAGATTATACGAAAAGAAATGGCAAAGATTGATTGGCAAAATTCTGCTATAAATATTGTAAATCAAGTCCGTGCGTTTAACCCTGCACCAGTTGCTTTTGCAACCTATTTAGATATGCCTTTTAAAGTGTTTGAGGCAAAGGTTAGCGAATTAAAAGGCAAGGCTGGCACTGTGTTAAAAGCCGATGGCGAACTTGTTATAGGCTGTGCCGATAAATCGGTGTCATTACTTAAAGTTCAAAAGGCAGGTGGGAAGCCTTTGGAAATTAAAGAGTTTTTGCGTGGCAACAAGTTTGTTGTTGGCGAGGAATTTAAATGATAAACTATTTTTACGATTGTTATCAAATTCTAAATAAAGTTTATAGCGATAAAACTTTTGTTAAGCAAGCAATCAATTCCACGTTTATTGAAGAAAAAAACCGTGCTTTAACAATTAAAACTTGTTATGGCGTGTTGGATAAAGATATTGAATTATCATATTACATAAATTATCTAACCCAAAAATCTCCAAAACTTGTTATACGAACTATTTTGAAGATTTCTATGTATGCGATAAAATATCTAAACAAAAAAGAATATGCGGTGACCAAAAATGCGGTTGAATTAACCAAAAAATTGGGCAAGGGCGGGGCAAGTGCGTTTGTGAACGCATTTTTAAGAAAGTTTGTTAAAACCGAATTTTCTTTACCAAAAGACCCAATAGAAAACCTTTCGGTTAAATATTCATATCCATTATTTGCATTAAAAAGGCTTGTTAAAGACTTTTCGCTTGAAAGAGCCGAACGAATATTAAAAGCAAACAATGAAAAAACGTGCTTATCATTTTACCATATTGACGGAAAAGAATATTTAAATAAGTTAAACGTTGAATATGAAAATACGCCTTTTGAAAACGTTTTTCTAGCAAAAAATTTTGTTAGAAATGCTGATTACGATAACGGTGCTTACACTTATCAAGCATTAGGCTCGGTTGCTATTTGTGACGTTGTGGAAGGTGGCGAAACGCTTTTAGATTGTTGCTCTGCACCAGGTGGAAAAAGTATAAGACTATCGCACAAGTTTGACAAGGTTTATTCTTGGGATATTCACGAGCATAGGGTTAGTTTAATAGAAGATTATAAAAAAAGAATGAATTGCACTAACGTTATAACAGATGTTAAAGATGCAAAGGTTTTTGATGAGAAATATAAAGATTATTTTTCTGCCGTTTTATGTGATGCCCCTTGCAGTGGCATAGGCGTGGTTAGGGATAACCCCGACATTATGCTTAATAGGTGCGAAGATGATATAATTTCACTAAATAAAGAGCAATTAGCCATATTAAAAACGGTTAGTCGATATGTGAAGGTCGGTGGATATTTATACTATTCAACGTGTTCGATTTTCAACAGCGAAAATATAGAGATAATCAAGGCTTTTATGTCTGACATAACGGGCTTTGAAATATGCGAAATCAATAGTAAATTACAGCACGAAACCCTTTTAGGCACAAATTTATTTTTACCAGATGTTTCAGGTGGTTTAGGGTTTTACGTTGCTAAATTAAAGAGAGTTAAATAGTTTTGAAAGAGTGTTTATTGAACTCAAATTATCTTGAGTTAGAAAACTTAATAACTTCGCTTGGCGAAAAAAAGTTTAGGGCAGGTCAAATTTTTAGGTCATTGCATTTAGGGCTTGATTTTAGTGAAATGACTGATATTTCTAAACAGTTCAGAGAGCGTCTGGAAAGCCAATTTGATGCACAACCTGTTAAAATTTTAAAGCATTTAGAGTCTGTTGACGGGACAATGAAGTTTTTATTTGCGTTAAGAGACAATAACGTGATTGAAGGCGTTTTAATGAAATATAATCACGGCTATTCGCTTTGCATTTCCACGCAAGTTGGTTGCAGAATGCACTGTGCTTTTTGTGCATCAGGCTTACACGGTTTAGTTAGGAATCTTGAGCCGGGCGAAATTCTAGGCGAAGTGATTGCCGTTAATAGATTTTTGGGCGGTGGAATAGGCGAAAAACGAAAGGTTATAAATATCGTTTTAATGGGCAGTGGCGAACCACTTGATAATTATGATAACACCATAAAATTTATTAGGCTTATTTCCGAGAAAAACGGAATTAACATTAGCCAAAGAAATATAAGTTTATCGACATCTGGGATTGTTCCAAAAATGTTTGAACTTGCAAATGAAAACTTGTCGATAAATTTAACCGTTTCTTTGCACTCGCCCTTTGATGAAGAAAGGCAAAAAATAATGCCCGTTGCAAAAACTTATAAAATCAACCAAATTTTAGATGCTTGTGCAAATTATTTTGAAAAAACGGGCAGAAGATACATATTTGAATATGTTTTAATTAAGGGTGAAAACGATACGCAAAGGCACGCTCAAGCACTTATTAATTTGCTAGGTGGCAGACCTTGTCATATTAATTTAATAAGGCTTAACGAAGTTAAAGAAAACGACCTTAAATGTGGAACGGATAAGGACGCTTATAGGTTTTTGGGCGTTTTAGAAAAAGCAGGCTTATCGGCGACTGTTAGAAGAAAAATGGGCGAAGATATTGATGGGGCTTGCGGTCAATTAAGGCAAAGATATTTAGAAGAAAATGAATAGAGAATTAGGGCAAGTTTACAAAGTTCATACAAATAAATATTTTGTTAAAATCAACGATAAATTGGTTCAATGCGATGCGAGGGGGCTTTTAAAAATTAAGGGCGAAGGCATTTTAGTTGGCGATTTTGTTGAGGTGGAAAAAACGACGATAGTTAAGGTTTTAGATAGGAAAAATCGTTTTATAAGACCTAGCGTTTCTAACGTTGACTGCGTTGTTGCAGTTATTTCGCCAGAACCAAGGCCGGACTATTTTTTGCTTGATAAACTTTTGGTCAATGCAGATAAAGAAAACGTTGAATCTATAATAGTTGTTAACAAAAGTGATATTGACGCTGTGCTTTTTGAAGAAATAAGGGCTGAATATTTAAACACAAACGTAAAAATGTTTTCAGTTTCTTCAAAAAGTGGTCAAGGCATTGACGAATTAAAACAATTTTTAGTTGGCAAATTATCTGTTTTTGCAGGGCAAAGTGCTGTTGGCAAAACATCGATAACAAACGCAATGTTTTCTTTGCAATTAAAGACTGGTGATTTAAGCCAAAAAATTGTTAGGGGTAAGCACACCACAACACGCTCTGAAATATTCGAGTGTGAAAATATAAAAATTATCGATTCACCGGGTTTTGCTGTGATTGATGCGGACGTTGAACTTAACGATTTGAAAATTTTTTACCCTGAATATTTGGAAGTTTCTGGGGAATGTAAGTTCCGTGGCTGTTCACACGTAAGCGAGCCAAACTGTAAGGTTAAAGAATTGGTTGAAAATGGTATCTTATCAAAAAAACGCTATGAAAGATACGTTCAAATATATAAAGAAATACAAAGTAGGAGAATAAATTATGAAAAAGATTAAAATTGCACCATCGTTTTTATCGGCTGACTTTTCAAAAGCAGGCGTTGAAATGGAACAAATTACATTAAACGGAGCAGATTTTGTGCACCTTGACGTTATGGACGGAAGTTTTGTTAAAAACATTTCGTTTGGCCCAAAGTTCATTAAAGAAATAAGACCATATAGCAAGGCTATTTTTGACGTGCACCTTATGATTGTAAACCCTTGGAATTATATTAAACAATTTGCTGACGCAGGTGCTGATATTATAACCGTTCACTATGAAGCATGTGGCGATAAACTTGCTGAAACCTTAAAGGCAATTAAAGATTTGGGCGTTAAGTGTGGTGTTGTTATTAATCCAGACACGCCTGTTGAAAAGATTGCAGACGTTGTTGAACTTTGCGATATGATTTTACTTATGAGCGTTTACCCAGGTTTTGGAGGTCAAAAGTTTATCCCAGACGTATTGCCTAAAATTGAACAAGCAAGAAAACTTATCGAAAAGTCAGGCAAAGATATTGACCTTGAAATTGATGGTGGTATTACAAAAGAAAACGTTAAACTTGTTAAAGATGCAGGTGCAAACGTTATCGTTGCTGGTAGCACTGTGTTTAACGAAAAAGATAGGGCAAAGATTATTAAAGATTTAAGAGAAATTTAATTATTTTAACACAAAACTAAACACCTCGCATATACTAATATGAGAGGTGTTTTATTATGAGAATTTGTTGTGTTAAACCACCAAGGATGATAAGGGGAATTTTAAGAATTTTATTCGGCAAAAAGTGTAAAGAATAAAATAAAGCCACCAAAATTGGTGGCTTTTTCATTTAAGTTTAATTATACTAAATCTACAACTGTTTCGTAAATTTTTCCTTCGTTATCAAGCATATCGCTCATTTTTTCAAGGGTAGAAGGCACGTTGTCATAAGTTGAAGTATCAAGTTTTAGGTGGGACAAGTTGATTGCTTTGTTAGCAATAATATTAATGCTTGTGGCAGTGTTGCCAAATCCACCGTTTATGCATTGAATATTCAACTGTTTTTTAATTGCTTGTGAGAAGTAAACAGGGGTATTCTTAAAAGAAGAACCCGTAAATGCAACGCTTGCGTTATATGAAGCAAGAGCAAACGCTTTTGTTATTGGAATGTTGCAATCTGAAATATAAACAACGCTTTTTGTAAGTCTTCCGCTTGTGATTGACATAACTTCTTTGTTCCAATTATCGTCTTGATTTAACACGTAATAAATACCTGAATTTTTTGCAATTTGGTAATCTTCATCATTTGTTGTTAGAACGATAGGAACTGCTTGATAATAGATTAAAAGTTGAGCCAAAATGTTGCCGAAGTTGTTTGCACCAACAATAGACACGTAATCGCCCTTTTGAATGCCTAACTTATCAATAACGGCGATGGCGAGAGAGATATGCTCAATAAAAAGTGCTTCTAAATCAGGCACACTTTCAGGCAAAACAAAAAGCCTGTCAGAAGAAACGGCGGTAAAATCACTTAAAAAGCCGTTATAATCTTCACCAGCAATTTGGAAGTTTAAGCATTTATTGGTGTTGCCACTTTTACAGTTATAACATTCGTTGCATTGTTTATAAGGTTCAACGTAAACGTGTTGGCCTTTTTCCAAGCCAAAAAGGTTGGTTTCGGTTTCAGAAACAATGCCAATTCCCGCTTTGCCAAGAATAACGTCGTTATAATCAGATTCACCTTTAAAAGTAAGGACGTCAGACAAGGAAATTAACGCTTTGGTAATTTTAACTTTAGAAAGCGTGCTTGATTCTGGCGATTCAATTATTTCGTGCTCTTCAATTTGAGAAGGTGCAACAATCTTCCAACCTTTCATTTGGACTCCTTGAAACAAAAATTTAATTCATTATATTACAAAAAAGAAAAAAATGCAACTAAAATAAGGGCACAAGTTGTTTATTAAAAGTTTTTGGTTTTTTTTACAAATTTAGCGAAATATGTTTGACTATATTTGCAAAATATAATATAATAACACAGTAAATCAGTAAAAAGAGGTGCGCTATGAAAGAATCTATTCATCCAGATTATCACGAAGTTACAGTAGTATGTGCTTGTGGTGAAACTTTTAAAACAGGTTCAACTAAAAAAGGCGATGTAATTAAAGTTGATATTTGCAGTAAATGTCATCCTTTCTTTACGGGAAAACAAAAGTTGGTTGATACCGGTGGCCGTGTTGATAAATTCAACAAGAGATATGGCAAAGCAAAATAGTTCGCTATATTGCAAGGCTTTAAGAGTGTCTAACTTCTTAAAGCCTTTTTTATAATCAAAAGTTGGAGTTTGGGCGGGTTAGTCTTAATGTCAAAATCAAAGAACAATCAAAATGAAAAACAAGTTTCTATCGGTGGACAAGCGGTTATAGAAGGCGTTATGATGCGTGGAAAAACCGCTATGGCAACAGCCGTTCGTGATGAGGACGGTGTTATTCGTTTAGAAACCAAGCGTGTAAAGGCTCAAGATAAAAAGAACCTGTTTTTTAGGTTGCCTATTATTCGTGGTGTTGTTTCGTTTATCAGTTCGCTTGTTGTGGGCACAAAAGTTTTAATGCGTTCTGCCGAAGTTTTTGGTGAAGAAGAGCCGACAAAGTTTGAAAAGTTTTTAGCAAGTAAATTAAAAATCAACGTAATGAGCGTTATTTCAACAATTTCGCTTGTGCTTGGTTTTGCCCTTGCAATTTTGCTTTTTATGTTTTTGCCACAGTTAATTAGAACGGGGTTAGAAAGCCTTTTTTCTGTTAAGTTTGGCGTTTGGGCAAAAAGTTTTATTGAAGGTGGGCTTAAACTTTTAATTTTTGTTGGATACGTTTATCTTTCTTCGCTGATTAAGGATATAAGAAGAACGTTTATGTATCACGGGGCAGAGCATAAGACTATTTCTTGCTTTGAAAGTGGCAAAGAATTGACTGTTGAAAATGCAAAACAATGCTCTAAAATTCACGATAGATGCGGAACGACTTTTATGGTTTTCGTTATGGTAATAAGCATTATTACTTTTGCCGTCGCTGAAAGCATAATTGGTCAAAACGTTGAAAAATTATTAAGAATTTTATTGAAAATTGCATTGTTGCCAATTGTTGCAGGTTTATCGTATGAATTGCTTAAACTTCTTGCAAAAACCAAGTCAAAACTCGTTTTGCCGTTAAAAGTGCCGGGAATGTTGTTGCAAAAGATTACAACCCGTGAACCAACTGACGATATGATTGAAGTTGCAATAAAAGCGTTTATGACTGTTTATGAAATGGATAATAACCCAAACATATTAGAACAAGAGTTTATAATTCCAAAAAAACGTAAAGAAATACTACAAAGCGTTATAAAAACGCTAAACGAAAACGGAATTGATGAACAAGCCGAAGCAGAGTGGATAATATCATTATGTTTAGATATTAAGCGTGATGAAATTGACACAGATGATATGGTTTCGCCAAAATTTATTGAAAAAATAAACGGGGTGGTGAATGAGCGTATTACGGGCAGGCCACTTTGGTATTGCATTGGCGACGTGGATTTTTTTGGATATATTATTAAAGTTGATGAAAGGGTGCTTATTCCAAGACCGGAAACAGAGTTGCTTGTTGAACAAGCGAAAAAGTGCGTTGATAAGGATAGCAACGTTCTAGATTTATGCACGGGCAGTGGTGCGATTGCTATTGCTATTAATAAAGAAACAAATGCAAACGTTATTGCTGTTGATATAAGCATAGATGCGTTAAATCTTGCAAAAGAAAATGCAAAAAATAACAACGCAAACGTTGAGTTTGTTAAAAGCGATATGTTTAGTCAATTAGAAGATAAGAAATTTGACCTTATTGTTTCTAATCCGCCATATATAAAAAGTCAGGATATATTGACTTTGCAAAGCGAAGTTAGAGATTTTGAGCCAAATTTGGCACTTGACGGTGGCGAGGACGGTTTAGATTTTTACCGTGAAATTGCAAAAAATTCAAAAAATCATTTGAAAGAAAATGGAATTTTGCTTTTGGAATGTGGTGTTGGGCAAGCACAAGATATTAAGGATTTGCTTATCGGCTTTACAAAAGTTGAAATAATAAAAGATTATAACGAAATTGAAAGAATAGTTAAGGCGGTGCTTTAATGTTTAAAAAACTTGACAAAATGTTAGATAGGTATGAAAAGTTAAACGAGTTAGTTAGTGATAGCGAAGTTATTGCTAAAATTAACGAGTGGCGTGCATATACAAAAGAGCTTTCTGACATGACCGAAACGGTAGAAAAATATTTAGAATATAAAAAAGTGGTTAAAGAACAAGACGAATTAAAAGAAATGATGCCACTTGAAACTGATGCTGAAATGAAAGCACTTATGCAAGAAGAATTCCAAGCTTGTAAAGAAAAGATTGCACAAATTTCAGACGAGTTAAAGATTTTGTTGTTGCCAAAAGACCCAAATGATGACAAAAACGTTATTATGGAAATTCGTGGCGGTGCTGGTGGTGACGAAGCAAACTTATTCGCTTACGAATTAT
>CAJGDO010000023.1 GCA_904502225.1 uncultured Clostridia bacterium | reverse complement strand
TTTTTCTGGGTGACTTTCTTCGTAAACGTGGCGATAAACCAAAACGGCTTGTTTGGGAACATCTCGCACCTTGTTTTTGAAAAACTTACTTAATGCAGAATAGAGCATGTTTTTTACGTACTCACTTGAACCCGATTCTTTCTTTGGCAATAAAAATGGCATTCTTACGCAAAACCAACCCTGCTCCGTATAACCGACTTCAATGTTCATCTCCTCGTCTATGATTTCTTGAACCTCTTTCATAGCATTTGGATTACCTAAATATGAGGGAAACTTTCTCATCTTTAAGCAACCTTTTTCGTATAAAGCAACCATCTTCAAACACCTATCATTTATTTCCTCATAAGTCAAGTTTTCAAAATTATCGACCACTTCACTCATATCATTACATATGTTTTTTGTTTGCTTTAATTGTAAAATTAATTTTTCTTTATTTTCATTTCTTTTCATTTAAACCCTCCGTTTTTTATTTGAAAATAAAAAAAGACCCTGAAGCTTTTCAGAGTCTTTATTACTAAATATATAATTAATTTTTTAAGTGAATTATTTGCTATGGCTCACTTTTCTTACCATATATTTTGTTTATAACCAAATTCATTCGTGCCTCCTTTTGATTTTTTTACAATAAAAAAACGCCACGAGATTTTTTCTCGAAAGCGTTCGTTTTTGAATTGATTAAAATTTTTCACGATACTATTATAACACAGGTCATACTCTCATTGCAATAACATTTTACTTTCATTTTTCTCCCAATTTACTCTCAATTTACTTCCAATTTACTCTCACAATACCCTCATGCCTAAATTACCAGTATTTATAAGGGATTTTTCAACTTGAAGAATATAAAATATTTCATAAACTTTCATAAAACCAAGATAAAATCAAGTAAAAAGCAGAAAAAACTATAAGTTTATACAAAAAAACAACGGTCAAATGTCCACGTTTAGGTACATCTGACCGCTTTTGTAAATAATTATTCCGTTATTGTGTCGTTGTTATTGCTGATAAATATGCGAATAGTTAACTCGTTTTAATTGACTATTACTGTACGCAAACAATGAAACAAAGAATATTTAATGTACCGAATGAGTTTTGTTTTAGAATTAAAAAGAAAGGTCTCTCTCATGTTGTGCTCTATAAACTGTTTTTGCTAATTATATTGCACATTTCTCTAAGTTTAAGATCCCAATCCCCCTCATTAAAAGAGAAAAAAGCAAATCTTTGATCCTCTAACTCCTCAGGGGTGTGAACCGCTAAACGAGTAAGTTCGTGTATTTTATCAGGGTTGGTTCTTTTAGCAAATGGATTTACAATGATTTTGTATTGTCTTGTTGCAAATAAATATCTAAAATCGTTAAATAACAGACATCCTTCAGGAAGCATGTAAAGAAAAATTGCAGAAATTCTATTTAATGCATCTTCACTAATGCCCAACTTAAGAGCAACTTCCTTATTTCTTAACAAACCGTTTTTTGGGTTACACAGAAGAGTTGTAGGTTCAAATAATGCGGTTTCTACCAAGTCTGTTGATGTCCAGTTTATAGCTAATAAATTGATATGATTTTCAGAAGAAATGTCAGTAAATTTATCACCAGCATAATTCATATAATCCTTAAGTTTTAATACACGAGGAAGGTGACAGTTGATTTTAATACTGTCACAAAACTCTGTCAACGTTTTCCTGCCATCCTCAGTAAGCAAACATGTAGGAATGATAAAATTTTCCAAAAGGTTTCGTTGAGGGAAGTTTGGGGTTTTTATCTCTATATCCAATATAGTACCGTCTTTATATACAAAACGTGCTTCTGGATTTTTATCAGAATCAACTAAACGAGGCTCATATGTTGATTCTAATAATTCTGCAGGACCAAAATTTGCAAAAAAAGCTAATATGTAGAACTCGGAAAGTGCTTCAAAGAATTTATTTTCATCATAATTGTTTTTCCCTGCGGCAAATTGATTTTTGAAAAACACTTGAATTTCATCATTACCAAAATGATTCATTAGGTTATTAATTTTGGTACTTAGGTTAACAACAAAATTAAAAGGAAAAGATTCTGGATCGATACTAGTGATGCCCCTTCTATGAAATAATTTTTTGAAATATGAAACATCGTTTTCAATGGCTCGTATCAAAAAATGCTGCTCGGAATAATCATCAAGAATACCTATTTCCCAAAATTCTTTCAGTGTATTAAAAATTCCTAAATCGTTTTTTTGGGGATATTGTGTTTGACTTCTCATTGGAAAATCCCTCCGTTTTTTTCTTTACTATACAAGTAAACAGCTGAAATCATAATGACTTCATCGTGTTAGTGAAGCGTGTGAAACGTAAAACTACCCGAAAAGGTTGGATCAATTTAGCCCACCCAAAAGATAAAACTTTTAGGCTCTACACCCCTCCCGATAGATTTTTTAATTCCTTATTTTTCCATGCTGATACTTTATTGATTTGTCTTTACGAGAAAAGCGTCTAATTCATTTTTTGCGTTTATAAAAGATTTATAGATGTTTTTTATCCCAGCCTCACGAGCCATGCTTACGACAAGATTTTCTTCCGCTACATCCATACGCAAACCTAAAATAATGCCACTCGGAATCCATTCCATCATAACGGGCGGATTCATAGCACAATTAGTGATTATTCGCCATTCTTCATCGTACTTATGACACTCTTTTTTAATTAAGGCTATACGTTCTCTTTCCCAAAAACCATTACCCATCCCTTGATACAACTCTTGAGGAATGTCTACCTTTGTAAGCTCACCAACCTTACGTAACATAACACGTTTAGCAAATTCCGTTGCGTTATACGGGATATTAGAATAATGAATAGGATATAACGGCGTCCCAAAATTTTTTATTCCACAATTTTTACACTTTTCTTGTTTTCCACACAGGAAATTTTCGTCTTTCTCCATGTCATAAATCAAAGCGAACCCTTTATGCTTGTCGGCATATTTCAACCATAATGATTCATTAAAACCATTTTCAGAAAAACAAACAGACCACGTATCCTTTTTTAACTCGTCACGTAAAGATAATGCCGTGCCAATAAAATTCTCAACAAGCCCATGTTTTTGTGCATCAAGAATGTTCTCTACCGTGATTTGTATTAATTGTTCTTCTGTCAAAACCTTGGCAAAAAGGGATTTAAGGCCTTCTACAACCGCCTCTGCACTTTCGCGAGTGTTAAATGATTTTAAGTATGCTTCTTTTATAATTTCAATGTCTATATGTAAAAAGGTATCAAATGGGTCGTCATAATAATTTGCTGTAGAAAAATAGAGTCTATTTGTCCTAAGTGCCTCCAAACTATTCATATTCACAGGACGATATCTATATAGGAATTTTGGTATTTTTATTTTACTAATAAGTTGTTGTACGTCGTCTTGTGGATTCTCACCCTTTAAAGCACAAAGCGTTTGCCAAAACAACTCTCTTTCTTGTAAATTCATTGAGGTTTTCCTTGTAATTAAAAATTTTTATTTCTATGTATACGATATGTGTTTTCCATATGCTTTAGGGCAAAAGTATGAAGTGTGGCATTTTTCTTTACCTGCTTCGATTTTACCCCATTTTGTGGCAGATTTTCAAAATGTTCAACCCATAGAAATCTGTCCATGTTTTTACATATTTGTACACTTTAGTTAAGCTTTTATATTTCTAATCTCTTGAATGTCGGCATCTAACAACAACTCGTTATGTTCAACCCAATAGGTTTCGTTTTTAAAACTAAAAACAGAAATATATGCTTCGTCAAACGGTTGATTATATTTATCCATTGCCGCCTTAAAGTTTTGAAATTCTTCACCACTCCAACTCCATTCTTTTCTATTTGTATCTTTGTCAGTAAAAAACATTAGTAATCCATTCATAGCATATATTTTTACCACTTTAGGACAAATTAAAGCAATGAGTGTTGAAATAGCATCATGCAGTGGCAACAAATGAAATTGGCGTAAAATATCTTCTTTTTTCCTAGTGTCAATTAATTGGTGTTTTATAATAGAAAAAATAGCCTCATTTTTCTTTTCTTCATTTTCAAAAGAACCTCTTGTAGAAATGTAGAAGTTTGTTTTTTTATAATCTTCTATGTGTTCCGTTCCGATATACTCTTGAACGAATTCTTCCGAGTAAGGCTCTGTCATTGAATCAAAACATCTATAAAGAATTTCTTCATCCATAAGTAATATTGGGAAAGGGTCTATAGCTAAACGCATAATAGCAACTATACATATAACATTCTTTAGAAAATATATAAAATTGTTTATAAATGTCTCTTGCGATTTAACCTTGAATATAGGATGATTTCTTGAAATATAGAAATTATGTAATCCTTGTTTATGTACATATTTGTTGAGTTTTTGGCTAATTTCTTCAGCATGTTTGAAAAACGAAGGCATATTGGTTGTCATATCTATAAAAATACTGCCGTCTTTTGATAGTTTCTTAATCATTTGATATCTTAAAGGAAAATCTTCAACTTTTTTCCAATCATTAAGATATTTTTCTCTTGATTCGTCTTCAATATCACATAAAAAAACCATTGTTGTAGAAATATCTACGGCAGAACGCAACGAAAAATATGCACAGTCAAAATACCCCATTTCAAACAATTCAATAGAATTTATCAATAGTTGAACGGCTTCCATAATGAAAGTGTTCCCAATATTTGTATCCATACGTCCAGACCAACTATGTTCAATGTTCATCAGGTCGTGGTATAATTTGCTTTTGTTTGGAATTTCTATTGGCCGAATATTTTCTTCTTTTCGCCATAAAACATATGTGTCTTCTGCCATTTTTTACTCCATAGGTTTAATCATTGATTCGATGAAGGATACTTCATCTTTGGTTAAGGATTTACGCCAATCTTTACGCAATTCGTTAAGTTTTTTAAATCCTTGTATAATTAAAAAGTTTTCAGCATTTATAAATTGTTGTCGGTAATCATCTTCTGCTGGCATATTGTTTCTATTCGCAGTATTCCATAAAACCCTCTCTATAAAATACTTGTTAGTCAAATCGAATATATGCCTTTTCATCTCTTCAAATCTTTTGTAATAATAAAGTACGCGAAGTTTGTCTATATCATCTAATAAATCTTTTATTTCTTTAATGTCCTTAAATATTTCCAATGTAGTCCTAAAGTCACTCATTTTAATTTTCCCTCCTTTATTTTTCTTGAGTTATATCACAGAATAATAAAAAGTGATATAGACAAATCGTGGACAAAAACAATTTTTTGAACACTTTTATGTGACATCAGTAGTTAAATATCCACGTTATTAGACATTTATCTACTTTTGTAAAAGTTTTTTATTTTTTTGTTATAAATATCTTACATTTATAATATCTTTTATTTCTCCCAATGAATATTTGGATTCCTCTAAAATCATACATTCAATTAAAACTAGACTTACCACAAAAGCGCAAACCGAAGGATCCGTAAATTTGATAAAACCGCCGTGAGCATCGTTATTTCTAAAATTTGAAAACTCTGCTCCTAAAGATTTTTCATCTTTTAATCCATATTTTTTTAGAATGTATGTTAAAAAATCCGCAATGGAAGATTTATAATATTTTAGACACCTATTAAATTGAGCCGCTACAGAATTCAAGTCTTTATAAAGAACGTCTATGATATGCTCAAAGTATTCTTTATATTTTTTACTTAATTTTTCTATTGACAGTTTCTCTTCTAAAGCTTGTTTTATGTAATTGATTGTATCTATCTTATATTTATCTTTATCAGGTATAGTTTTAAATATAAGTTCGTAATTATGTTCAAAAGCCCCACAAACTTTTATATAGCTTTCAGGCGTAATATATTTTGACTCAAAACTATCTTTTGCTATAAAATTGTAATTCAATTCATTTTGAGCAATCTTTGAAAATAATTCCCCTATATTAGAAAGCAGTTTTATAATATTGAATTTGACTTTATGTTCAGTAGGTTCAATTGTATTGTCTATAAAATAACCAATTGTATTAAATTTACCTTGCTCGTTTTTAACGCCAACTTGTACTTCTTCAAAACAAATATCTTTTTGTTTTGCTAAAAATTGAAAGAATTTTCGCACAGTTGCATATAAAGGCAAAATTTCTTTAATATGTTGTGCTTCCTCAAAATCAATTTCAAAATATGAAATTAATTCACCTAAATTATCATCACCTTCGTTTATAGAACCAGGCCAATAAATACCAAATCTACAATTATATGTAATATCATTGATAGTTGCAGAAAAATTTACGTCTGTTTCTTTGAAGGATTTTAATTCTATAGTTTTTGATCCATCATAAGGTTTATGTAAATCTCTCGCACTATCATATTTAACCTTTTGAATAGGTGGAAATAATTGATTTACTATTTTTCCTCTAAAGAGTAACCTGTTAAATTTATCTTCGAATGAATTTATGCTTTTAGATATATAAATCATTGACGGATAGATTGTTGCAGTATCGTCAAAAAGGTCGTTCCTACAATCACACTTATATAACCCAATCGTACCTCCGGCAGAATAATTTGCAAGAAAGAAAGGCTCTTGCTTATTATATCCATATCTAAGCCCTTTATCTTCTATCAAAATAAGATTTAATTTTTTTCCATCATAATAAAATGAATATTTATCTTCTTCGCTAAATACTTTATTTATCCATCCACTAAATCTAGGTTTTTCCATTCTTAATGTCCTTTGTTACTTTACGTATTCTTCGACTAGTGCGATTATTCTCTAACACCAAAGCCAATAGGAACTCTTTTCTTTTCGGGTTCTTTTTTTATTGCGGTTAATAAAAAGTTAAGTTGGTTGATATGTTGGATTAATGTTGCTTCGTTTCCATTAACAAAGCCCTTAAAAATCATTAAAACTGATTTTTCATAAGTAATATTCGTCACTTGCATCAACATGGATTGTCCAAAACTCGTCAACCAAAGACCAACTTCATGCTCCGTGTCTAATCTCCTTTCAAAGTCTTGAATATACTTTTTAATAATTTCAAATTGAGTATCCGACCACATATGATGCGTTGGTAGGTCTATATCAGGTATTGTTACTTCTGGTATTTTTATATTAGGTAAATCAAACATAATCATTTCTCCTTTGTTAATTTATTATAATTTTTTAGTTAAGTTTAGCGATGTTTTCACTCTCAACTATTTTTCATCAACTATTTCTACAACTTTTACTAACGTTTCCGCTTCGTAGAATTTATTTACTAAATGTAATGTTATTCTATTTGTATCTTTGCTAACTACATATACTTTATTTACAGCTTCATAATCAAAGCCGTTATCATAAGGTCTTTCTTTATCAAGTCTTTCAAAACCATCAATGACATCACATATTTTACGAAAACACCAACCCATTTCTCTTTGGTCTAAACAAAGCCACAACAATTCTTCGTATTGTCTTTTTCTTGTTTTTTCATCAAATTCCGAATAAGATTCATTAAAAGCCTTTTCATAAATTTCAAAAGCTTCTTTGTCCGTTTCTTTTAATGTGCCAAACGGCACATATTTTCTTTCAATAATCATATATATTCTCCCTATTTTGATATTGCACTAAGTTGTAAAAATTATTTGCTTGTTAATTTTTGATACATTTTCATAAGTTCGGCGACACATTCACTTTCGGTGTTGATTTTGCCCCAAAAACCATATGCTTGCATTACTGCTTTGTCGTTTAATTGATGTGCCTTGCGTAGTTCGGGTGGCATTGTGAGTTCATCGTAAAGGTCGGCAAGTGAACAATCGGGATAAAGTGCACGTGCATCTAAAATTGCTTGCGCTGTTTGTTCTATTTTCGCCTTTTGCTCATCAGTCGGCTCACACCAAGGGAAAGTATTATAAACGATTTCTTTTGAATAGCGATATCGCATTTCTAATCTACCACAAACAGTACGCATCCAAGCCATATGAACATTAGAGGTCAGTACACCGAAGTGATATAGGGTAGCGTTCGGGACGATTTGAACGGCATTAGATGAAATCGTGTTTGCAGTTAAAAATCCAATAGGAATATATTTCCTACGCTCAGAAGAAACACTTGGAACTATTAAATAGTCAACATTTTCTGGCTGTGTCATTTGCGCAAAACAATTTGGAACTTTTGCATAGCCTTTTGTAGTTTTTGCATTTGAAGAAGTTCTAAATTCTTTAACGGCTTGAACTTTTTCATATAAAATTTTACTTGATTTTATGTCTGCAGGTGTTGCATGCACAAGCCATAGACAATATCTTTTTTTACCTTTGATAAATTCGTCTGCCCCCATATAAGGACGTATCCAAACATTAAGATTTGGTTCTTTATGTAACAAAAATTCCTTTTCTTCTTCTGTTAATATAAAATGTCCGCCGTCTCTTGGTTGGTTTCCAAAAATCATTTTTGGAACATCACAAAGAGCATCTTTGCTTGCAACAACAAATTGATTACTGCCTTCGGTCAAGTAAGGACTAATGTTTGCAATATTTTTTGCCTTTATATCTGTTGCAAACAATGTTTTATGAGAGCGCTTAAAATTAGAAAAGCCAACAATTACACAGTGCACTGCCGCTTGATCATTCGATTCGCTCCCCCATTTAAAGGTTTGATATGCAAAATTGATGTGGATATTGTATTGGTTAAACAGAACGTCCCATAAAATTGGCACCTGTGCGCCTTGACAAATAGAGTTGGTAGAAACAAAGGCGACTTCTATCTTGGTATTTTGAATGTACTTAGCAGCTAATTTGTACCAACAAGTAACATAATCAAGATCTTGAACATCTTTAATATCGCCAAATATATCTTCAACTTCTCGTTTTTGCTCACTACCTTGATCCATCATACGAGCACCAACAAATGGTGGATTACCCATTATGTAAGATAGTTTTTCTTTAGAGCAAACGGTTTCCCAATCAATACGAAGAGCGTTGCCTTCAAGAATATTTGCATAAGATTTTAACGGCAAGAAATCAAGATTCATTTTAACGATTTCTTCCGTTTCTTTCATCATTTGACTTTCTGCAATCCAAAGAGCTGTTTTTGCAACGGTTACGGCAAAGTCGTTAATTTCTATACCATAAAACTGACCTATTGATACTTTTATTAAGTCATCTAAAAAGGTCATTACACCTTGACCAAGTTTTAATTTTATTACTTCGTTTTCTAATTTTCTTAAAGAAATATATGTTTCAGTTAAAAAGTTACCACTACCACAAGCAGGGTCTAAAAAATTAAGGCTTACAAGTTTGTTTTGAAATTCTTCTAAACGATTATTTCTTGTTTTATCTACCTTTATATTTTTAATTTCTTCAAATTCTTCACTTAAATCATTTAAGAAAAGAGGGTCTATAACTTTATGGATATTTTCAATAGACGTATAGTGCATACCACCACTACGACGAGTTTCGGGGTTTAACGTGCTTTCAAACACTGCACCGAAAATTGTTGGGCTAATTTCGCTCCAATCAAAATCTTCACTTGCATCTCTTAAAAGAATATTGCGAATTTCATCGGTAAGTTGTGGGATTATTAAATTTTCGTTAGAAAATAAACCACCATTAACGTAAGGGAATTTAGCTAAATCTTCATCTAAATATTTATCTCTATCTTCAATTTTTGTGTCAAGAACTTTAAATAGGTCAATAAGAGCACGCCTTAAATCTTTGCTTGAGAATTGTTGCAAATAGTTATGGAAAGCAAGTCTTTCGCCAAAAAGACCACTATCTTCTGCATATAAACAAAAAATTATGCGCACACAAAGTTCGTTAAGGCTTTTTAATTCTTGTTCATCTTTATCGTTATATTGTTTTAGCAGTGCTTCATATAATACGCCTACAAGTTCGCCTGCTTTTATAGAAATTTGTTCTTCTTTATGAAGTAATGCACTTTTTTGTTCTACAATAAATTGCAAACGATAGCATTCTTTAGGTAAATCTTTAAGCAAAATACTTTCAGGTTCGCCATTAGGCTTTTCCATATCATAAATTAAAAATTCCCCAAAATTACAAGTAATTATCCAACGTGCTTTTTTGCTATATGGTCTGCTGTTATTATATTTTAACGCTTGTTGAAAGGGAGTAAGCAAACTACCGTCTGATTGTTTTATAGGCAAACACAAATTAACGGTTGAACTTTTTTGTTCTATTAAAACTTTTGTTGAATCTATCCAACCGTCAATAAATTTTGTATGTTCTTCTTTAACAGTTTCCTCAAACTCAATTACTTGTTCGGGTTTTTCTACGCCTAAAATATCACGAAGAAATGAAAGCCAAAATTTTTGACTTTGACCCTTTTCATAACCTTTATCTTTCCAATATTCAGCAAAGTCTTTTGCCTTTTGTTTTCTTTCTTTTTCAGTCATTCTCATTTCTCCATTATTTCCAATATTCAGTTAAGAACTTTACTGTTTGTTTACAGTCACTATTTTGACGATGTTGTTCCTTAACAGTAAACTCAATAATATCTTTTTCAAAACTAATTTTGAAGGTGTAAGTAGGGTTATACTGACTGTCGCTAGTAATTTTAATTGACTTTATGTCTTTTTTTAAGTAAATTTCTATTTCATACCCATCGTCGGGAAGATAATCCATTCCAAACAAGCGAGCCTTAAAAACAATAATTTGGTCTTCTTTAAGAAAGATGGTCGTAGATTGATATCTCTCTCTTATTGTATCATCATGTAAATGTATGTATTTGCATTTTAATAAATCAATGTTATGCTCCTCAAAAAAAGCGTTATAAAAATAAGCTTTTGCCTCTTCATCATCAAAAATCTTTTTAAGTGTTCTGTTAAAATATAATGTCATTGTTTTACACGCTCCATCGTTGTCTTAAAAATATATTCGCCAAGTTGTTTTCCATTTTTTATAGGCTGTTGAGCAAATATCATATAAGCATTTAACTCCAAATTTTTACCCGACCGATTTATAGTGGCTCCAAAATTATGGCTATTATAACCACACTGCATAAAACTTTCATCAAAAAGACCAAATATCCCTTTTCCAAAGACACTCCTTTGATTATAATCCAACCAAAATCTTACTGAGCCCGTTTTTCCATTATAAACAACTTTATACATAACAACACGATATTGATTTTCATGTTGAACAAATTGTCCGTTTACATAACTTGCGCTATTTGAAGGCACTATGTCTGTTTTAGTCCTTCGTTCAAATTGAAAAGCTGGATATTGTTTTTTGGTTGATTCAAGCAACGATAAAATTCGTTTATCTGTTGCATCAAATTCTTCGTTTAAAAAAGTTTCTTCCGCATTAGGGTCATTAATTCTTAAATCCGGAATAAGGTCGTAATCATCCGAATTTAACGGATGTTTGGAAACAGTTGCTGCTTTATAAGTTGTTTCATCCTTTAATCTTTTTACTAGTTCGTTAAGATTATCGTTGTAGTTGCCGACAGTAAAATCTATATATGGCACCGAATCTAAATACGCAGGCGTTTTGGCTTTTTCTTTTAAGATAGGTACAATACTTTTGTCGTCCTTAAAAAAGCGAGTATGTAACAGTTTTGTTTCTTTTCCCACGCCTCCAATATAATTTTCTGCTTTATATGTATAATCGGGCGTAATAACTACAATTATTTTGTCACTTTTGGTAATACCATCAACTATCATAGTGTCTAATTCGCCATCACCACGAATTGTATCACATGTAGCTTCAAATCCATATTTTGAACGCAAATCATTGGTTAATTTTGCTACCCATTTTTTATGTTCTTCATTATCCCAAGAATAAGAAGTAAATATTTTTTTAGGCATATTTTTCTCCTATTGTGATTTTACCACAGTAAACATGACAAATTTTGTCATATTTGTAAATTCATCAGTCGTTTATTTCTTCGTAATAGTAAGAATAGTCAACGCCTTTCATGAAGACTTCCCTATCGTTAATCTTGTCCGTCAAAGCGTTTGCTAAAAGGTCTTTAATCAACGTACTATCCACTATGCTTTTGCGCATTGCATCTAAATAATCTTTTTTATCAATTTTAGACCAATCAACGCATTTTCCTAAATTTTTCTTAAAAATCAAGTCAAGCCAAATTCTTGTACTTCTTCCGTTCCCTTCCATGAAAGGATGTGCAATATTCATTTCAACGTATTTTGCAACAATTTCTTCAAAAGTGTTTTCTGGCATTTTCTCAATATTTTTAAGATTGTCTATTAAATACATAGCAGGTGCGAAGGCAAAACCACCTTTTGCGATATTTATTGTTCTTATTTGACCAGCAAAGTTATAAAGTCCACCAAACAAATAAGAGTGAATTTGTTTGAGTCCCTTAACCGTTCCAACTTCTATTGAGTCAAGCAACGAGCTATCAAACAGCGAATATGCTTTTTGTTTACTCTTCCCGTCAACACTCTCTTCACTTCTTGTAAGCCACGCAATAAACTCTGAACTGATTTTACTTGGAAATTCTGCAAGTAAAGTCATAACTCCATCAGAGTCAATCGCATCAGACTTATATTTCTTGCCGTCGCTTGCGGTGATTTTCAGTTGGGTAGTGGCACTAACCAACTGGCTGTTTTCCTTTTTTAATTTTGCTTTAAGATACTTCCAGTAGTTTCTTGCCTTTTCATAAGATGGTTCTTTCCTTATTGCCGAAATAATATCTAAAACGCTAAAATACCAAGTATTTTTATCATCAACCCAAACGGCTCTTACTGGCGTATCATTAAAAAATCTAATTGAAATTTTTGACATTAAATTTTACCTCGTTAAACGCTACGTTTATCAAATATGTTAGACATAATCAGCAGGCTAATCGTCAATTTTAATATTATTCTTTTTGCAAAATTCGTGAATAGCCTTTTGCCCCTCATAGTTGGGTTCATTTAATCCCCTTTCCCAACGATTTATAGTCGCAAAAGAAACTCCTATTTCCTTTGCAAACTTTTCTTGACTTAAAAACATTTTTAGTCTTATTGCTTTGATTTTTTCGCCAAAAGTCATACTACACCTCAAATTAAAAATGTATAACAATATTATAACATAATTATTCACTTTTTACAAGAGTCTCACAACAACGATTAAAAATATTTTTACAAATATTTAAGCGTTTTCTATAAAAACCTTTGAAAAATCACTTAAAAATGCCGATTTCTACCCTTTTTTAGGGGTAAAGGTTGACACAACAAAAGGAATATGTGTTTTTAAAAAATAAAAAATCCTAACGAGGAATACGGTTTTCGTTAGGATTTATCTAGTGTTTTTCAATTTTTCGTTCTTGTGTTCCCCGTTACAAGGTTAACTACAATATGAACTGTGGCGTGCTTTTTTAGCACTTTTTGCTTGTATCCATCGGCATCTTCCATAAACACAAAATGTGGAAAAACGATAGGAAAATAAAGGATTTCTGTGTATTTTGAGGTTATTTTCGTTGTAGTACTACTAGAGTCTCGACGTGCTTGGTTTGTGCAAACATATCAAACGGCCTGATATAAGTTATTTCATACCTCAATTTTGGATTTTCAGCCCTTAAAATTTGACCATCAACCAATTCTAGCGTACCTATTAAAAGCCCTAAATCTCTTGCCAAGGTTGACGGTTTACACGAAACGTAAACTATTTTGTCAATATCACTATTGATAATAGAATTGATAACTTTTATGTCGCAACCTTTTCTTGGTGGGTCTAAAACAAGGCAGACATTTGAGTTTTCTTTTCTTTCTTTTTCAATTAAATTTGGGATAATGTCTTCACACTTACCTAAATAATTGGTTATTTTGTTATCCAACTTGTTTGCAACGGCTAAATCGTTTGCACACTCAACCGCTTCTTTAATTATTTCAACGCCGATTGCTTTTTTAGCCTTTTCAGCAAGTATTGCGGTCATTAACCCCGCCCCGCTGTACGCATCAATAACAACCGTGTTTTCATCAGCATTTACAAGTGCTTTTACCGCAGAATAAAGTTTTGTGCAAACGCTTGTATTAACTTGCATAAACGATTGAACGCCAATTTTATACTTTATGCCAAGCATTTCACTCATATAGTCTGGCTTACCATAAACAAGTTTAAATTTATCGCCAAAAACAACGTTTGTTGCTTTGTCGTTGATATTTAAATATAATGAAAAAGGCATTTTAAGTTTGTTAGTTAATATTTCAACTAATCTGTTGATTCCCTTAATATTATCTTTTAGGACAACGGCAGTAATAATCAAATTGCCTTTTATTTCTTTAACCGTAATTTCCCTAATATCGCCAGAATTTCTTGTCTCATCATAGCCAAACAAGTTAAATTCCGCAATATATTCTTTAAAACACTCGATAATATCTTTTGTCCAACTTGGATTAATTAAACAATCGTTAATAGGGACAACTCTATGCGAATTTTCAGCGTAAAAGCCAATATTTGTGCCGTTTTTATCAAAAGAAACAGGCAATTGCAATTTGTTGCGATACCTAAACTCATCATCACCACGAACTGCTGGCAAAACTTCAACGTCAATATTTGCAACCTTTTTTAAGGTTGACTTAATATTTTCTTCTTTTATCGCTAATTGCGTTTGATATTTAACGTGCTGAAGTTGACAACCACCGCATTTAGAAAAGACAGGGCATTTTGCCCTAACCCTAACTTCTGATGGCGTTAAAACGTCCAAAACCTTGCCATATGCAAGTTTACCTTTTGTTTTAAGCACTTTATATTTTATTTTTTCGCCCATAAGAGCAAACGGCACAAAAACGATTAACCCGTCTTGTTTGATAAGCCCTTCTCCATTAGAGCCTATACCAACAACTGTGCCAACCAACTCTTCATTTTTAACCATAAACTTTTCCTATTTAATAATTCGATTTAAATATCTATCTAAAACAAATTTAATCACTGTTATAAACCTATCGTAAATGAGAAAAAATACAACGGCAATTAAACCAACGCCATAAACTATAAATTTATCAAGCCAATATGGTGCCCCGTTTATAACAACTGCCAAATCCAACACAAGCGTATAATAAAAATAGCAAACGTAAGACACTATTACAAACCAAATAAGCCCTATTATAATTTGAGAACTTTTTTTAACGTTTTTATGCAAAAATTTATTTTTAACGATAGGATAAATGCCAAAAAACAAAAAGTATGCTGGATAAATTAAGGTAAAATTAAAGCCACCGCAAAGTATTGCAATTATTCCGCCTGCTAAAAAAGCAAGAAAACTACCTTTATACGAGTTATAGTATAAAGGTAATAACACAAATACTGATGCAGTGACCAACATTAAGAAGTCGAAAATTTCAAAATAAGTTCCTATAACAAGTGCAATTGCAATAAAACTTGCAGATATTGCTGATAGGGATATAATTTTACTTTTCATTATCTACAATTACAGCACATATTTAACATCATATTCATACAGCACATTGTCAAACAATAATCAACGCAACCGTTTGAATCTGTCCCACCCATTTGGCGATTGTCGGCATAACCTTGGTTTTGTTGGTTGCCATAATAACCACCGTTAAACTGCCTATTATTAAACTCCATTTTGTCCTTAAGTCTTGCATAGTTTTCAGCATATTTAGAATTGTGTGGTTCCATATTAAGTGCAATTTCCAATTGCTTTTTGCTTTCATTTAGCCAGTTCTTTTTGTAGAAGATAACCGATTGAAGATAATGCCACTCTGCATTTCTTTCGGAAATATCATCCAACTTTTGTTGTGCAAGTGAAATGTCGCCATTTTTAATTAAAATTTCAATATCGACAAACGAATTCATATCATCACCCCTTGAAGCACTTTGTTTTTTTGCACCCATAATTTCTTGGTAAGCCGTTTCAATTTTAGTCAATTCCTTTGCGGCTTTATTTCCTGCCTCGCCTTCCAAAAAACGCTCTCTTGAATACTTTTCTTTTAAAGTTCTATAAGCGGTTTCAATTTCTTCTTGCGTTGCATTTTCAGAAACACCTAAAATTTTGTAGTTTTCTCGCATTTTTCCTTCTCCATTATGCGTTTTGTTTGGGCACCCAAGCCCCTATACAAAACGTTATCAATTAAATCGTGATTAAATTTATAGTTAAGTTTTGAAGTTAGTTCGCCAATCTTGTTTAGGATTGAACCGAAAATCAAAATCAAATCTTGTTTATTTTCTTTAAGTAATTGGTCTTGACTATTAACGTTTGGATAAGCGTTGATAAACACGTTATAATTTTTTTTCTTTTTATCTTTATCAAAATCGTCTAACGCATCTATTAAATAAATCCACTTGCCCAAATTATAAGACAATTCTTTTAAGTCTTCCCCACACTTGTCACCCATTAAAATTTGCACAATATCTTGCATCATATTTCCAAACGGGTCGGCAACAATGTCGGCACTGTCGCAATTTGTTCTTTCAAGTTTTAAAAGTTCATCATAACGCTTTTTAACCACGTCATCCATTAACGGTTCTAATTTTTTGGCTTTCTTATATGCATTGTTAAAAAATGCCCTTTTAATTTTGCCTTTGCCATTATCAATAACGTCATCATTAAGTTTATGATAAGCCAAAATAACATTTAACGTTGCAATTCGTTTTGTCAAATCATCAACAAGTGCGATAGGTCTTTTTCTAATCCTATGAATTACGCAGTGTTGCTTTTCAACTTTAACGTCAACGTCGGATAAGTTATGAAGTAAAACCGATAAAAATGTCAAATCATAATTAAGCACAAACCTTGCTTTTTGCCCACAAGTTTGCCCTATTCCTTTACAAAGCGAGCAATACATCGCTTGATAAAGGACAGTGTCTTTAATATACATATTTGGCAAATCGGTTTTTATATAACCAAACATTTTAACCCCTTTTTCTTGGAACTAAACCAACTTTTTTATAAACCTTTGAAAGCGTCCTATAAGCAAGCCTTTCAGCCCTTTCAGCACCATTTTTAAGCACTTCATCTAAATATGCTTTATCATTAAGCAACCTGTTCTTTTCTTGCCTTATTGGCTCAATAACCGATGCAACAGCCTCACCAACAGCAACCTTAAACTCTGCATAGCCAACGCCCGCAAATTCCTTTTCAGCATCTTCTATGCTCTTGTTTGTAAAAGCAGAATAAATGGATAAAAGATTGCTTATACCAGGTTTTTCTGGTGAATAAATAATTTTATTATCGCTATCGGTGACTGCACGCTTAAACTTTCTAATTATAGTGTCTGGGTCATCGTCCATGGAAATAAATGCGTTTAGGTTAGCGTCAGACTTACTCATCTTTCTTTGTGGCTCTGCCAAACTCATAACCCTTGCACAAGATTTTCCTATATAACCTTCTGGAACTTTAAAGGTTTCGCTATATCTGTTGTTAAAACGAATAGCAAGGTCCCTTGCAAGTTCAAGGTGTTGCTTTTGGTCTGCACCAATTGGCACTAATTCGGTTTGATATAATAAAATATCAGCAGCCATTAAAACAGGATAGTCCATAAGCCCCATATTGATATTATCTTCGTGTTTAAGGCTTTTATCCTTAAATTGCGTCATTCTTGAAAGTTCACCCGGATAACAAATTGTGTTAAGTATCCAAGCGAGTTCTGCGTGTGCAGAAACGTGCGATTGTGCAAACAAAATTGATTGGTCTGCATCAATGCCACACGCCAAATATAAAGCCGTTAATTCATATGTGTTTTTTCTTAAATTAGCAGGCTCTTGTTTAACGGTTAACGTATGCAAATCTGCAATAGAGAAAACACTGTTATAATCGCTTTGTAATTTTCTAAAATTCCTTAATGCACCCAAATAATTGCCTATGGTTAATATTCCACTTGGTTGAATTGCACTAAATAATATCTTCTTTTCTTCCATTATAATATACCTATATTAATTAAACCTTAAATTACTTTACAAAATTCAAAACTTCTTCAAGCGTTTCAGTTTTGTCAATAATCTTATTAAATCTTCTTTCTTTATTCTTTAATTCTAAAATTTGCTCTGGAATTGGCGTTGCAGTCAACTCAAACAATTTGTCCGCACACTTAAATGCATCTTTTGGTGCTTTTTCATATATTGCCGACAAAACGTCGTGTGCAAACTTATAAGGACTTGCCGTTGATAGAATCACAACTGCTTTGTCATTTTTTGTATATTCCACAAAGTTTTTAGCCGTGTTAAACGCAACTGACGTGTGCGTGTCTAAAAGATAACCATATTCTTCAAAAACTTCATCAATGGTTTCCAAACAATCTTCTTCTTCGGTGTAATCAGCAAAGAATTCTTTTTTAAGTTGGTTAAATTCACTGTCAGAAATAGTGTATTTATTAACTTCTTTTAATTCTTGCATACGAGTTTTTGTAAGTTCAGCATCTCTTCCTGACAATTCGAAAATCAACCTTTCAAGATTACTTGAAATTAAAATGTCCATTGATGGCGAAATTGTCTTAAAGAATT
This sequence comes from uncultured Clostridia bacterium, assembly GCA_904502225.1. Taxonomy (GTDB): domain Bacteria; phylum Bacillota; class Clostridia; order Christensenellales; family Borkfalkiaceae; genus UBA1259. The sequence continues at coordinate 3,442 of CAJGDO010000023.1, read as the reverse complement.
CCCTATTCGTATCGTATGTTCCGTTAGCAAAAAACTCGGTTAACACGTTGTTTGAGTTTGATGCACAAACAAGTTTATCAATAGGAAGCCCCATTTGTTTTGCATAATACCCTGCCAAAATATTGCCAAAGTTTCCAGTTGGAACAACAAAATTAACTTTGTCGCCAAGTTTGATTTCATTTGAATTAACAAGGTCAGCATACGCTGAAAAATAATATGACACTTGTGGAACAAGCCTGCCAAAGTTCATTGAGTTTGCACTTGATAAAACAACGTTTTTCTCCAACAACTTTTCTCTAATTTCTTGGCTTGTGAAAATGTTTTTAACTGCCGTTTGGCAATCATCAAAGTTGCCCTTAATAGCAACGACGTTAACATTTCCACCTTCTTGCGTGCACATTTGAAGTTTTTGCATATCGCTTACGCCTTCGCTTGGGTAAAATACGATAATTTTTATACCTTCTGCATCCTTAAAACCTTCAAGTGCAGCCTTACCCGTGTCACCACTTGTTGCGGTTAAAATCAAAACGTCTTGCTGAACCCCGCTATAATCACAACCTTTTCTCAAAAGATATGGAAGAAGTGTCAACGCAACGTCCTTAAACGCCAAAGTTGGGCCGTGGAATAATTCCATAATAAAAAGTTTATCATCTAATTTAACTAATGGTGCTGCATCGCAGTCTTCAAACTTTGAATAACTGTTTTTGCAAGCCGAAAGCAAGTCGTTATAATCGTATTCTTCTAAAAATTTATGTATAACAAAACAAGCCCTTTCAGCATAATCTTTACTGCACAATTGGCTTATATCATCAAGCGAAACTAATGGGAATTTTTCAGGAACAAAAAGCCCACCGTCATCAGACAAACCTTTTGCAATTGCTTTTGAAGCACAATCAACTTGTAAGCCACCACGAGTACTAATAAACTTCATATAAACTCCATAAAAAAATTAAAAGTCGGAAAAAATCTTCCGACTTCTATTTTACTACATTTTTAGTATAAAAAGCAACTTAATCAACGTACTTTAATACAAAAGCAGGTAAATCTTCTTTGCTTGCACTGCACGTTAACACAAATTTAACGTCATAATCGTTTTCCAACTTTTCCATAGCAGTAAAAATGCTGTTTAATTCAGCAAGTGCCTTACCTGTTATTCTTGCAATACCGTCAATATAAATATATTCGTTGTCGCCGTTAGCAGCAACTAAACCTTTAATAAAACCTCTAAAACCATCTTCACCAACAACGTCAAACCCTGTCACGTCTAAATATCTGATTTGATTGTTTAGGTCATATGAATATCTTGCTGTATCAGTGACGAAAACAACGTGGCCTTTTGCCGTGTTAAGTGCTTGGTTTGCACTTTCGATTATTGCTTTAGTTTTGCCTGTTCCTTTTGGTCCGTAAATGATTTTCATTAGAAATAATCCTCCCGATATCTCTTATCTATTTATATTGTATAACACTTTTTTAAAAATTACAATAGGTTTTTAAAAAATAAATTTGTTAATTTTAAAGTTTTTTTACTAGACGATAATTATTTTAATTCATTTACAAATTGTGCTAATCTATCTAAACCTTCAACAATATCTTCTTTTGATATTGCGTAAGAAAGTCTAACACAATCATCATTACCAAACGCAACGCCCGGAATTAACGCAACACCTTTTTTTAACGCACAGTCTGCAAAAGAAAGCGAACCATCAATTTTAACACCATCAAAACTTTTACCAAATGTTTTTGAAACGTCAACAAACACGTAGAACGCACCTTTTGGTTCAATGCAAACAATATCGTTAATTTTAGATAATTTTTCTAGCATCAACAATCTTCTTTCATTAAAAGTTTGTTGCATTTCGCTAATAAATTGGTCGCCTTGTTCATCAGTTAAGGCAGTGACAGATGCATATTGTGCAATAGAACAAGCGTTGCTTGTCGTATGGCTTTGCATACTTGAAATCGCTTTTGCAATAGCAAGTGGTGCTGCAAGATATCCTATTCTCCAACCTGTCATTGAATAAGTTTTTGACATACCGTTTACAACGATTGTATGTTCTTTCATAAATTCATTGTATTGGGCAATAGAATAATGACTTTCGCCATAAACTAATTTTTCATAAATTTCATCAGAAATAACGAAAATTCCGTGCTTTTCACACACTTTTGCAATTTCAATAAGTTCTTCTTTGCTGTAAACCGCACCCGTTGGGTTGTTTGGGCTGTTCAAAATCAAGCATTTAGTCTTATCAGTTATTGCTTTTTCAAACTCTAAAGCGGTCATTTTATAACCGTTTTCTCTTAAAGTTTCAACATAAACACACTTGCCTCCCGCAAGGCCGACTAATTCTGGGTAAGTTAGCCAATATGGGCTTGGCAAAATCACTTCATCGCCATCATCAACAATCGCACAGATTGCGTGATAAAGTGAACTTTTTGCTCCTGCTGAAATAACGATTTGTGCTGGGTCATAACAAAGGTTATTATCTTTAAGGAATTTTTGACAAATTGCGACTTTAAGTTCTTGCATCCCTGATGCAGGCGTATATTTTGTAAAGCCTATATCAAGAGCATTTTTGGCACTTTCAATTATGTATTTTGGCGTATTAAAATCAGGCTCACCTGCACCAAAACCGATAACCGAAATGCCCTCCTTCTTCATTCTTTTTGCTTTTGCCGTTATCTCTAACGTTAGAGATGGGGCAATCCTTTTCACTTTTTCTGAAACACACATAACATAATATCTCCAATTTTTTATTCTTCCTCAAAACCGGCAACGAGTTTTAATTCCCTATCGTGGATAGCCAAAGCTTCAACCATTTCATCAATGTCACCCAGCATAAAATTTTCAATTGAATGCAACGTTAAGCCTATTCTGTGGTCTGTCACCCTTCCTTGTGGGAAATTATAAGTTCTGATACGTTCAGAACGGTCACCCGTGCCGACTTGATTTTTTCTGTTTTCTGAATATTCTTTATCATATTGAGATTGGTAATAATCGTAAAGCCTACTTTTTAGCACCTTCATTGCTTTTTCACGGTTTTTGGTTTGCGAACGCTCGTCTTGGCATAAAACGACAATGCCTGTTGGCAAGTGAGTTAATCTTATGCAAGATTCGGTTTTATTAACGTGTTGTCCGCCCGCACCTGATGAACGCAATGTGTCAATCTTTAAATCTTTTTCATCAATGTTTACTTCAACGTCTTCAACTTCTGGCAAAACTGCAACTGTTGCAGTTGAAGTGTGAACTCTGCCTTGTGACTCTGTTTCAGGAACCCTTTGAACTCTATGCACGCCACTTTCATATTTAAGTTTAGCATAACAAGATTTGCCTGAAATAGAGAAAATTGCTTCTTTTAAACCGCCAAGTTCGGTGGTGCTAATTTCAATATCTTCGGTCTTCCAACGATTTTTTTCGGCATACTTTATATACAATTTATATAAT
>CAJGDO010000022.1 GCA_904502225.1 uncultured Clostridia bacterium | reverse complement strand
TGGTCAATTTGCGGCAATATTAAGAGGTATTAGAGAACCTGAACCCTATCACGGATACGGAATCCGTTACAGCGATGAAGTTATCGAACGTAAAGTTGGTAAAGCAGCTGGTTCAAAGGGTTAAGAGTTTTAAAGGGCTTTTAGTGGACGCACTTAAAGTTTTAGTGCGTCTGCCGAGTGCACTTTTAGTGCGAAAAGTTATTAAACAGGAGTAAAAAACTATGATTACTAAAATCAACAAGAATAAAGACAGATTAAAAAGACATAAGAGAGTTAGAGGTAAAGTTAAAGGCAGTGCGGAAACGCCCAGACTTTCAGTTTACAGAAGTTTAACTCACATTTATGCTCAGCTTATAGACGACGTTAAAGGTAACACCTTGGTTACGGCGTCAACGCTTGATAAAGAACTCAAAGGTACTTTAGAAGGCAAAGACAGAAAGGCGCAGGCGTTCGCAGTTGGCGAACTTCTCGCAAAGAAGGCAAAGTCGAAAAAGATTAGCGCAGTTGTTTTTGACAGAGGCGGATATCTTTATACCGGACGTGTTGCTAGTTTAGCAGACGGCGCAAGAAAGGGCGGCTTAGAATTCTAAAAAATCAAGGAGAAAAACGAAAAATGGCAAGAGATAATAACAGAGCGCCCAGAAAGGCGGAAGAAAATGACGGCTTAGTTAAAAAGCTTATTTGCGTCAACCGTGTTACCAAAACCGTTAAGGGTGGTAGAAATATGAGATTCGCCGCTCTCGTAGTCGTAGGCGACGGCGCAGGCAAGGTAGGTTGCGCAATGGGTAAAGCAAAGGAAGTACCCGAAGCAATTGACAAGGCAACGCTCAGAGCAAAGAAGAACATGTTCCCCGTATCACTTTTAGGCACGAGTATTCCTCACGAAGTATTAGGAAAATTCGGCAGTGGATCGGTTCTTATGATGCCTGCTGCAGAAGGTACTGGTGTTATAGCCGGTGGTCCTGTTCGTGCGGTAATGGAAGCGGTTGGTATTACCAACATCAGAACTAAATCACATGGAACAAACAACCCCATCAACTGTGTAAAAGCAGCGCTTGCTGGGCTTAAAGAATTAAGAACTGCTGAACAAATAGCAGCGATTCGCGGTAAATCCGTCGAAGAAATCAACGGTTAAGGAGGGTACTTTTATGGCAAAGGCAAAGAAAGCTGAAACCGGCAAAATAAAAGTTACGCTTGTTAAGAGCACGATAGCAGTATTGCCCCAACACAAGAAAGTTGTAGAGGCATTAGGACTTAAAAAGATTCGTTCTTTCCGTATTCACGAAGAAAACCCCTGCATTCTCGGTATGATTGCAAAGGTTAAGTATCTTGTGAAAGTTGAAAAGATTTAAGTTCGCTATTAACAAATATCAAGGAGTAATAAAATGAGATTAGGTAATTTAAGTCCTGCAGAGGGCGCAACGACTGCTAAGAAAAGATTAGGCAGAGGTATTGGCTCCGGGCTCGGTAAAACCAGCGGTAAAGGACATAAAGGACAATGGGCAAGAAGCGGTGGTGGTGTTCGTCCAGGATTTGAAGGTGGCCAAATGCCTTTAATCAGAAGAATTCCAAAGCGTGGCTTCAACAACCATTTCCGCAAAGTATATAGCATTGTAAACCTTTCAGTATTAGAAGGTTTTGAAGCAAATTCAGTAGTTGATATGCAAATTCTTAACGAAAAAGGACTTATCAAACTCGTTAAGGGCAGTATCGGCTTAAAAGTATTAGGTAATGGCACGTTGACAAAAGCTCTTACCGTTAAAGCGGCAAGTTTCTCTGCATCAGCAAAAGATGCTATTGAAAAAGCCGGTGGAAAAATTGAAGAAATTTAATCCCCACTAACTTTAAGGAGGGCAAAATGTTTCAAACAATAGTAAATGCGTTTAAGATTAAAGAAGTAAGACGTAAAATCTTAATAACCATTGCGTTGCTTTTCGTTTACAGACTTGGATGTTATATCCCTGTTCCTGGCGTATCAGCGTTTACCGGTTTAGAAGAATATTCGTTGTTGCAAATTATGAACGCTGTGTCTGGTAGTGCATTGTCACTTGGCACCTTCTTTGCAATGGGTATCGGCCCTTACATCAACGCATCAATTATTATACAACTTTTATCTGTTGGTATCCCTGCACTTGAAAGATTAAGCAAGCAAGGCGAAGAAGGTAAGAGGAAAATTAGCAACTACACAAGACTTTTAACAATAGTTCTTGCAATCGCTCAATCATTAGGTATTTTATTTACCTTTGGTGGCTCAAACGCCATCGAATTCAACCAACTTTTTGGTAATGAAGGTTTTGCAAAAGTTTTAAGTTATGCGTTCTTGGTGCTTGTTTACACTTCTGGTGCTTGTTTAACAATGTGGATAGGCGAAAGAATCACCGACTACGGTGTATCTAACGGTATTTCATTGTTAATCTTTGCTGGTATCTTATCATCAGCAGGTACAGCGATTGCTGGTGTTATTAAAGGCATCTTCGTTGAAGCAACGTCATTAACGTCTATTTGGACGCTTGTTGGTTTCATCTTGGTTGCAATAGTAATTTTCGGTGCAATCGTAACGGTTGATACGGCAGAAAGAAAAATTCCGGTTCAATACGCAAAACAAGTTAAGGGCAGGAAAATGTATGGTGGACAATCTACCCATATTCCTATCAAAGTTAACGCATCAGGCGTTATGCCATTAATCTTTGCGTTCTCAATCTTAAGTTTCCCAGACTTGATTATCCAACTTTTAGGATATGCAACAGAAGAAACTTGGTGGGGTAGAAACGTTGGGACAGAATCTTGGGTATATATTGTATTACTTTGCTTGTTAATTTTGTTCTTCTCTGACGTCTATAACCAAATTCAGTTTAACCCTGATGATATTAGTAAGAGTATTCAAGGCAACGGTGGTTTCATCCCAGGAACAAGACCTGGTAAACCAACTGCAGATTATTTGAAGAGAGTTGCAAACAGAATAACATTGTTTGGTGCAATCTTCCTTGCATTGTTGGCACTTATCCCAACCGTAGTATTTAAGGCTGTTGGTGGTGAAGGACTAGCTAGTGTGTTTACAGCAACAGGTTTATTGATTATCGTGTCAGTTGCACTTGAATTTGAACAAGCATTGCAATCGCAAATCATGATGAAGAATTACAAAGGATTTTTGAAATAACTATTATGAAATTGATATTACTTGGCGCACCGGGTAGTGGCAAAGGAACACAAGCAAATTTAATTGCTGAAAAGTATAATTTGCCACATATATCAACTGGCGACATATTTAGGGAAAACATTAAAAATGAAACACCTCTTGGCGTTAAAGTAAAAGCAGTTATGAACACTGGCGACTTGTGTCCGGATGATTTGACAATTGAAATGGTTAAAGATAGATTGTCAAAAGATGATTGTAAAAACGGATATATGCTTGACGGTTTCCCAAGAAACCTAACACAAGCAAAGGCTCTTGATGAATTTGCTACGCCAGACGTCGTTATTGATATAGACGTTGAACTTGCAAAAATTGAGCATAGATTAGTGGGCAGAAGAAGTTGCCCAAAATGTGCTGGTTCATTCCATATCGACTTTATAGGTGATAGACAAAATTGTCCTATATGTGGTGAAAAACTCATAATTAGAAAGGACGATAACGTTGAAACCGTTAAAGAAAGATTATCAGTTTATAAAAGCCAAACAGCACCATTGATTGATTATTATAAAAACAAAAACAAATTGCGTGTTGTAAATGGTGACCAATCAATAGACAAAGTCTTTTGTGAAATCAAAAAGGTTTTAGGTTAAATGATTACTATAAAAACAGATTCCGAACTTAATCAAATGCGAGAAAGTGGTAGAATCACCAAAAACGTCCTTGACTTAATTGAAAAATCAATTAAAGTTGGTATGACGACGAAGCAACTTGATAAAATTGCTTACGATTATATAAAATCTTGCGGAGCAACCCCTTCGTTTTTAGGATATGGCGGTTATCCAGCCTCGATTTGTGCATCGATTGATGAAATGGTCGTTCACGGGATACCAAGTGATGATGTAATTATTAAGGACGGACAACTTGTGTCGATTGACGTTGGAGTTCTTTATAACGGTTGGCAAGGCGACGCTGCACGAACATTTATGGTCGGCAACGTTAGCGAAGAAAAAAGAAAACTTGTCAAAATCACCGAAGAATGTTTCTTCAAAGCGATAGAGAATCTCCGTGATGGAACACCTCTTGGCGATATTGGTTATCACGTTCAAACCCATGCAGAAAACAATGGATATTCAGTTGTAAGGGCATTGGTTGGGCACGGAATAGGCAGAGAAATGCACGAAGACCCTTCAGTTCCAAACTATGGAAAGAAAGGCACGGGCATAAGGCTTAAAAAAGGTATGACCATAGCAATCGAGCCAATGATAAATATGGGAACTTATCAGGTTGACTTTTTATCAGACGGTTGGAGCGTTGTGACTCGTGATAGGTTGCCATCGGCACATTACGAAAACACGGTTGCGATTACCGAAAACGGCGTTGAAATTTTAACGCTTTAAGGTGAAAGATGAATATGCCTATAAAAATCGGTGATTTTGTAGTTTCATTAGCAGGTCGTGACAAAAATAAATGTTTTTTAGTCGTTAATATAAAACAAAAACAAGTTTTTGTTGTCGATGGAAAAACACGAAAAGTAGATAGACCAAAGATAAAAAACGTTAAACACGTTAAACAAATATCTACTGCAAACGCACAAAGCGTTGCAGAAAATATAAAAAGCGGTCAACCAGTTGGAAACCAAAGAGTTTATAAACTGGTAAAGGCCGAAAGAGAAAAAATACAGGAGGATTAAGTTTGTGTCAAAGGATGACGTTATAGAAACGGAAGGTGTCATCGTAGAAGCCCTACCAAATGCCACGTTTACCGTAAAATTATCAAATGGACATATTATAACTGCTTATATATCAGGAAAACTTCGTATGCACTATATAAAGATTATCCCTGGTGATAGCGTAAAATTAGAAATGAGCCCTTATGACCTTACCAAAGGAAGAATAATTTGGCGTAGTAAAAACTAAAACATAAACTAATTCTTAAAGGAGAAATAAAATGAAAGTTAGACCATCTGTAAAGCCAATGTGCGACAAATGTAGAGTAATTAAGAGAAACGGAAAAGTTATGGTAATCTGTTCAAAGAACAAGAACCACAAACAAAGACAAGGCTAATAGCCATTTAGCCCGATAGGGTTAAAAGAAAACAAGCGAAAAAACCAACGAGTAGCTGTCATTCCAAAGTGAAAGTCTTTTTCGCATCATTATAGATAAATATTAAAAAAACAAAATAAGGAGAAATTGTTAATGGCACGTATAGCCGGCGTTGATTTGCCTAATAACAAAAGAGTTGAAATCGGTTTAACGTATATTTACGGAATCGGACTCACAACGGCAAAAAAAATTATCAGTGAAACGGGTATTAACCCAGATACAAGAGTAAAAGATTTGAGCGAAAGCGATGTTGCTAAACTCAGAGAATATATCGAACACAACCTTCGTGTAGAAGGTGACCTTCGTAGCGAAGTAAGCCTAAACATCAAGAGATTGATTGAAATAGGTTGCTATCGTGGTGTTCGTCACAGAAAGGGCCTTCCAGTTCGTGGACAAAGCTCAAAGAGAAATGCGAGGACAAGAAAGGGTCCACGCCGTACCGTTGCTAAAAAGAAAACGGCAACTAGATAATGGAGGTAACGGATAATGGCAGCAGTAAAGAAAATTGTTAAAAAACGTAAAGATGCTAGAAAGGTTGACAAAGGACAAGTACACATTCAAGCATCATTCAACAACACATTAGTTACAATAACCGATATGCAAGGAAACACTGTATCTTGGTCAAGTGCAGGTAGCCTTGGATTTAAGGGTTCAAGAAAAAGCACACCATTTGCAGCACAAATGGCAGCAGAAGCTGCAGGTAAGGTTGCAAGAGAACAAGGCATGCGTTCTGTAGAAGTTTATGTTAAAGGCCCAGGTGCAGGTAGAGAATCTGCAATCCGTGCTTTAACCAACTGTGATATGGAAGTGACACTTATTCAAGACGTTTCACCAATCCCACACAATGGTTGCAGACCACCTAAAAAGCGTAGAGTATAATGGAGGAAAGATAAATGGCTAAATATACAGAATCAAAATGTCGTTTATGCAGACGTGAAGGTGCAAAATTGTTTTTGAAAGGCGAAAGATGCTTTAAAGGCACTTGTGCATTTGAAAAAAGACCAGTTGCTCCTGGTCAACACGGTATGGCAAGAAAGAAAATCTCTGAATACGGCTTGCAACTTCGTGAAAAGCAAAAATGTAAGAGAATTTATGGCGTGTTAGAAGGTCAATTCAGAACTTATTACGATAAGGCTGATAGAATGAAGGGTATTACCGGTGAAAACATGCTTTCATTATTAGAAAGAAGACTTGATAACGTTATCTATAGAATGGGTATCGGTTCATCAAGAGCACAAGCACGTCAACTTGTCACACACGCACACTTTACTGTAAACGGAAGAAACGTAAACGTTGCATCATTCAGCGTTAAAGTTGGCGACGTTATTGCAGTTAAGGAAAGCAAGAAAGACAACAAATACTTCTCTGAAATTAAGCAAATGAAAGTTGGCACAATGCCAAAGTGGTTGGAATTCAACCCAGAAACTTTAACTGGTAAAGTTTTAGCATTGCCTGTAAGAGATGATATCGACGTTCAAATTGCTGAACATATGATTGTCGAATTGTATTCAAAATAATTAAAAAAATAAAATATAATAATTTTCGATGGATTTTGGCAGGGGGAAAGTTAAAGTTTTCCACGCTTTGACAAGAATTCCTGTCATAATCTATATCGAAACTATTTTTAAGGAGGAATTTTCTTATGATGGAAATTGAAATGCCAAAAATAGCTGTGGAAGAAAGCGAAGACAGAAGTTATGCAAAAATAGTCGTTGAACCTTTGGAAAAAGGTTTTGGTCTTACACTTGGTAATGCACTTCGTAGGATTTTATTATCTGCACTCCCAGGCGTAGCAATCCAAAACATTAAATTTGCAGAAGAATTAGGAATTAAACACGAATTTTCTGCAATCCCAAGCGTAAAAGAAGACGTTACAGAAATTATTCTTAACCTCAAATGCGTTGCATTTAAGACTTCTTGCATGGACAAAGAATATACCAAAAACGTTAAGTTGGTTAAAGAAGGTCCAGCAGTAGTTAAAGCAGGCGACATTATGTGCGAAGCAGATTTAGAAGTTCTAAATCCTGACCAATACATTTGCACAATTGACGAAGGCGGAATGATTGACGTTGATTTAACCGTTGGCAGAGGCCGTGGTTATGAAGGTGCTGACGAGCATAAAACAGATATAATCGACAATATCGCAATCGACAGTATTTACACACCTGTTAAAAAGGTAAGTTATAATGTCACTGCAACACGTGTTGGACAAAGCGTTGACTTTGATAAATTAACACTTGAAGTCACCACAAACGGTGCTTTCTCAGGCAGAGATATTGTAAGCCTTGCTGCAAAAATTATGGAAGAACACATTAAAATGTTCGTTTCATTATCAGAACTTGGAAATATCGGAATCTTGGTTCCACCAGAAGAAGATAAGAAGATTAAGATTTTAGAAATGACCATTGAAGAAATGGATTTATCAGTTCGTTCATACAACTGCTTAAAGAGAGCAAACATTCACACGGTTGAAGATTTGACAAAGAAGACAGAAGACGATATGCTTAAAGTCCGTAATTTAGGTAAGAAATCACTTGATGAAGTTATTTACAAACTTGAAAGTTATGGCTTGAAATTACAGGACAAGGAGGACTAAACAATGGAAAGAAAATTAGGCGTTAACGCTACACAAAGAATAGCACTTATTAAAAACCAAGCATCTGCTCTTTTATGGAATGGCAAACTTGAAACCACCCTTGCAAGAGCAAAAGAAGTTTCTGCATACGTTTCAAAAATTATCACACTTGCTGTTAATACTTACGCTGATACCGTTGAATCAGAAGTTAAAGTAGTTGATGCAAAGGGTAAGGAAACAACAAAAACTCTTATTAAAGATGGCTCAAAGAAACTTAATGCAAGAAGAAAGATTATGACTATGGTTAACGACTTGCAAGAAGTTAAGGGCTTTAAAGAAAGCAAACCTGACTTTAAGAAGAGAACTAAAGCTATCAAATATCCACTTATTGAAAAGATTTTCGACGAATATGCACCAAAATATGCAAATCGTAAAGAAGAAAAAGGTCAAGGCGGTGGATACACCAGAATTTATAAACTTGGTGTTCGCAGAGGCGATGCAGCAGAAGTTGCTTTAATCGAATTAGTTGACTAATTAAATTTTAACCACGCAAAACAATTTGCGTGGTTATTTTTTCGCCGTTAGAAGATTAAAAAAATTGAGCAAATAAAATATATGAAATTGCACTGTATAAGCCTTAAAAGGCACTTTTACGGCTTAATTTGCATATTTTAAGCAAAATGTATTAAGCACTTGCTTTTATTTTAAATAATTGATATAATATCAGTAAGAATAGCATATACAAATTAAAGGAAATGAAAATGCAACAACAAAAAACAATGTACGATTTAATGCGTGAATCTGAATTTAAGGAAGAAGACGCAAGTTTTCCAGAAGAATGGGTTGACGAGCAGAAATTGACAGAAAAAGAAAAGTATTTTGATTTTTACGATGATATAAAACTTACGCCAAAAGACGATTGGTGATAAATAAACAAAAAAGGCAACTAAACTTTTAGTTGCCTTTATTTTTTTAATAATCCCAAGTAGGGATATATTCAGTGCTAGCACTTTTATAATCTTGATAAAGCATTTTTTCTAACCCTAAACTAATTGCATAATCAATAACGTTTTCATATTCACGCTTGGTTAGTTTTCTTTGTAGTTCAGGGAATGCTTTAATTTCGCCAAACGGCGTGTATTGGCTCATAACGTTTAAGTAAGCATAATCTTTAATATTTGTAAACCAATCTAAAATTTTCTTGCTGTCAGAAACGTTTTGTGGCAAAACCAAATGCCTAACTATCACACCACTTTTAACAAGCCCGTCATCGCCAAAAACTAACGGTTTAGACTTTGCCATAAACTCAATGGCGTTTTTTGCGACTTCGAAGTAATTTTCCTTTTCGCAGTATCTTTTGGAAACGGTAGGGGAGAAGAATTTAATATCGGGCAAATAAACGTCAACAAAATCATTTAATTTGCTTATAATATCCACTTTTTCGTAGCCGTGTGTATTATAAACGATGGGAATGTTAGGTCTATAAATTTCCAAAGCCTTTATAATTTGGTCAGAGAAATGTGTTGGGTTTACTAAATTAATGTTGTGTGCACCCAAATCTTCTAACTCTTTAAAAATATCAGCAAGTTGGTTTATGGAAATAATTTTTCCACGCATAGAACGGGAAAGTTCGTAATTTTGGCAAAACACGCATTTAAGCGAGCAACCACAAAAGAAAATTGTGCCAGAGCCGTTTTTGCCACTTACCATTGGTTCTTCAAACTTGTGTAAATAATATTTTGCAATAACAAGGTTGTTATCAGTTCCGCAAAAACCCTTATTCAAATTTTTATCAACTTTGCAAGCGTTTGGGCAAAGCAAACAAGTTTTAGTCAAGTTCAAATGCCCCCGTATATAATTGATAATATTTTTCTTTTCTTTCAATTAGTTCTTGGTGCGAGCCACGTTCAATTATTTTTCCGTTTTCAAGCACCATAATAACGTCAGAATTTTGAACGGTAGAAAGTCTATGAGCAATAACGAAAACGGTTCTGCCTTGCATAAGCATATCCGTGCCTTTTTGAACTAAAGCCTCTGTTCTAGTATCGATTGAAGAAGTTGCTTCGTCAAGTATCATAACGGGTGCATCTTTAACGGTTGCACGGGCGATAGATAAAAGTTGCCTTTGCCCTTGAGAAAGGTTTGCACCGTCAGCAATAAGCATCGTGTTATAGCCGTCAGGAAGTTTAGAAATAAAATCATCTGCATAAGCGAGTTTTGCTGCCTCAATACATTCTTCGTCTGTTGCATCAAGCCTACCATACCTAATATTTTCCATAATAGTTCCTGTAAATAGGTTAGTATCTTGCAAAACAATGCCAAGAGAACGCCTTAAATCGGCTTTTTTAATTTTATTGATATTTATACCGTCATACCTAATTTTGCCGTCTGCAATGTCATAAAAACGGTTTATAAGGTTGGTTATAGTGGTTTTTCCAGCACCAGTTGAGCCAACAAAAGCAATTTTTTGCCCAGGTTTAGCGTAAAGTGAAACGTCCCTTAATACAATTCTTTCAGGCACGTAAGCAAAGTCAACGTTGAACATTTGAATATCGCCCTTTAACTCGGTATAGGTGATAGTGCCATCAGCCTTATGTGGGTGTTTCCATGCCCATTTGCCCGTTCTTTCATTAGTTTCGGTGATAACGCCGTTTTCATCAATATTGCAACGAACAAGCGTCACGTATCCGTCGTCAGTTTCGGCAGGTTGGTCTAAAAGGTCAAACAACCTTGATGCACCCGCTAAACCCATAACGATACTGTTTATTTGTTGTGAAGACTGGCTAACGTTGCCTGTAAACTGTTTGCTTATAGGTAAGAACGAGATAATCGTGATTAAAAATGCCGTTGCATTTCTTTCAATACCACTAAACGAAACGTTTGGAACTTTTAGTGCAACTAAAAGTCCGCCCACAAAGGCAAGCAAAACGTATAAAATATTGCCGATATTACCCATTATAGGCATTAAAACGTTGGCAAATTTATGTGCGTTTGTTGCATCTTCGCAAAGCCTGTTATTCTTTTTGTCAAAATCAATTTTCGCTTGTTCTTCGTGGCAGAATACTTTAACGACCTTTTGACCTTGTATCATTTCTTGAATAAAACCTTCTTCTTCGCCCAAAGACATTTGTTGTTTAACGAAGTATTTAGCACTGTTTCCGCCAACAACTTTAGTCACCATAGTCATAAAACCAACACCCATAAAAATTATAAGGGATAGCCAGATGCTTTTGCTAAACATAATAATTAAAAGGGTTGTGATACTTATAATTGCAGTGAATAGGTGAGGGATACTTTGAGAAACCAACTGCCTTAAAGCGTCGGTATCGTTGGTGTAAGAACTCATAATATCGCCTGTCAAGTGGGTATCAAAATACTTAATTGGAAGTGATTGCATTTTGTTGAACACCTTTGTTCTCATTTGATGCAAAAACTTTTGAGTTATGGTCGCCATAATTCGTGTTTGCAAAAAGTTGCAAACAACGCAAGTCGAATAAACCACACCCATTATTATAAATATGGAAATTAAATCACCCCAAACGGCATCAAGCCCGTTTCTAACACCAATATCGATTAAAGTGATAATGTGTTCTAGGAAAATAGAGTTAGCAACGCCTGTAATACCTGCTAAAAGAAGACAAATTCCCGCACCGATAATGTGCCATTTATTTTGAGTAAAAAGCAATTTTAACAATCTTTTAAGCGTGCCTTTTTTAGCCTTTTGTTTTGGGGTTCTAAAACCTTTGCCACGTGGCATACCAACACCTCTTGCCATTATGCTTTGCCCTCCTTTTCAGCGAGTATTTTTTGCTTAACCGAGTTAGATTCGGCATTGTTTTGAGAGTAGAATAGTTCTTGGTAAATTTCGTTAGTCCTAATCAACTCATCGTGCGTTCCAGACGCTGAAATTTTACCACCATCTAATATAATAATGTTATCTGCATCTTGGATTGAAGCAATCCTTTGTGCGATTATAATTTTTGTTGTTGAAGGGATATATTCTTTAAGTGCTTTTCTAATTAAAGCATCAGTTTTGGTATCAACAGCACTTGTTGAGTCGTCAAGAATAAGAATTTTAGGTTGCTTTAACAATGCTCTTGCAATACAAAGCCTTTGTTTTTGCCCGCCAGACACGTTTGCACCGCCTTGTTCAATGTGTTTGTCAAGGTTAAAAGTGCTTATTTGTGCAAGGCGTAAAACCTGTTCAATTTGCTCGTCAGTGGCATCTTTGTTGCCCCATTTCATATTATCACGAACACTGCCAGAGAATAAAACGTTTTTTTGCAAAACCATAGCAACCGCATCTCTTAAAGTGTCCAAATCATAGTCTTTAACGTCCACGCCCGAAATCTTAACGCTTCCGCTTAAAGTATCGTAAAGGCGAGGGATAAGGCTAACGAGAGTTGATTTACTGCTACCCGTTGACCCGATAATTCCAATCGTTTGCCCGCTTTCAATTTTCAAGTTGACGTCTTGCAAAATCAAGTGTTCAGACTTTTCTGAATACTTAAAATTTACGTTGGAAAATTCAATACTGCCGTCTTTAATTTCTTTAACAGCATTTTCAGGTGAGGTTATAGTGCTTTGTTCGTTCAAGACTTCGGCAATACGTTTTGCACTTGCCGTTGACATAATAAAGGTCACGAAAATCATAGAAAGCATCATTAAACTCATAAGCATTTGGAAAGAGTAGGACATAAAACTTTGAAGTTCAGTCCACTTAAGCAAGGTTTCTTTTGAATTAATAATCATCATAGAGCCGATAACGTAAATTGCAATCAAACTTCCATAAGTGCAGAAGTTCATAAGTGGTGTGTTAAGTGCAATAATTTTTTCCGCTCTTGTAAAGTCGTTTTTAACGTTAGATGACGCTTTTTCAAACTTTTGCTTTTCAAAATCTTCCCTAACGTAAGACTTTACAACACGCATACCTTTAATATTTTCTTCAACAGATTCGTTAAGTTTGTCGTACTTTTTGAAAATTTTATTAAAGAAAGGTATAGCCCTTGACATAATAAGAATTAAACCGATGGCCAAAAGTGGTGTTGTGCAAACAAATATTAACGCCATTTTAGCGTTGATAATAAATGACATTGTTAGCGAGAATATAAGCATAAATGGCGAGCGAACGGCAGTTCTTATTACCATCATATAACTCATTTCCACGTTGGTGACGTCGGTTGTCATTCTGGTCACTAAACTTGACGATGAAAATTTGTCAATGTTAGAAAAAGAAAAGTCTTGGATTTTATAATACATATCTTTTCTTAAATTTTTAGCAAAACCGCTTGATGCAATTGCACAGTATTTACCTGATAAAAAACCACATAATAACGATAGGAAAGCACAAGTGATTAACACGCCACCAAAGAACAATATTGTAAGCAAAAGTTCAGGTCTTCCGTCACTTGATAATAAGAATAAAACCTTTTTTACTAACAGCGATGGGGAAGAGCCGTCAGGCGTTCCTGAAAGAAAACGCATTGCCTCTAAAAGCAAACTCATAATCCAAGGGATTAAGCATTCTAAAACAACTTCCATAGCAACGAAAAGCGGTGCTAAAATAGAAGGTTTTTTATATTCACGGATTGAGCGAGATAAGGTTTTAACAGATTGAATAAAACCTGTTGAATTAGTGTTTTGTTTACGCATTAATTATCTCCTTTTTAAAAATATCTGCAATAAATTGTATTGACGGAAAGTTGAAAGAACGCTTAAGTTCTTTTGGGTATAAAATAAAGTTTAAAGTTGCACCTTGAATAATTGAGTTATAAAGTCTTGCACAGTCTCTTGCCGAATATTTGTCGTTAAAATCGCCAAGAGCAATGCCTTGCTCAAAAAACTCGGTCATTCTTAAATGAGGTGGGACTTTATCTTTTGGTGGCATAACGCCCATTTCAGCCTTTTCAAAAATGCGTGAAACGAAAAAGTAATACCTATAAGCAAAAATTTCATCGTTTTTCATATTTGAAAAAGTATATTCAGTTAGTTTAATAAGTTTGTCAACGTAATTTGAGTTTTCTTCCAAAACCTTGTCTAAAAAATACATCATATGATGCCCACGTGATTCGCAAACGGCATCAAACAACTCTTTTTTGTTCTTAAAATAATGGTAAAATAAGCCGTGGCTACACTTGGCTTTTTTAACTATATCGTTTATTGTTGCCGAGTGATAACCCTTTTTACAAAAGACTTTTAAAGCACTTAAAACAAGTTCGTTTTTTCGTGCATCGGCAATAGTTAAATTTTGATTTTTTTTCTTTTCCATATTCGCCTTTTTTGAGAAAAAATATTAAAAAATTGACACCAAAGTCAACACGTATTTATTATAACAATTGCTATAAAAAATGTCAACGATATGATAGGGGGAAATGCAAAAAATTGACACAAAAGTCAACAAAATTTTAAGGTTGTTATACCGCAAAAAATCGACAAATTTATTGAAAAAGTATAGATAAAAATTTATCTATAAAGTTGACACTTATTAATAATTAGTGTATAATAAACAAATAGTGGAAAATTGTACTTAAATGGATGAAGAAGTTATGAAAAATTTTTTTACAAGTGAAAGCGTGACAAGTGGTCACCCAGATAAATTATGTGACAACGTTTCAGACGCTGTTTTAGATGCTTACTTAAGTCAAGACCCAATGTCAAGGGTTGCATGCGAATGTTCGGCAACCACACAATTTTTGCTCATTATGGGCGAAATAACTTCAAATGCAACAGTTGACGTTAAAAAGGTCGCAAGAGATGTTATTGCTAAAATTGGTTATACCGATAAAAACACAGGGTTCAGTGCTGATGACGTTGAAATTTTGGTTAAGTTAAACAAACAAAGCCCAGACATTGCACTTGGCGTTGATAATTCTATCGAAGCAAAAGATGGTGGCGATGCGTTTGACAAGTTGGGTGCTGGCGACCAAGGTATTATGTTTGGTTATGCTTGTTCGGAAACTGAAGAACTTATGCCACTTCCTATTAGCCTTTCACATAAACTTTGTGCCAAACTTGAACAAGTTAGAAAAGACGGGGAACTTTCGTATTTAAGACCTGATGGGAAGGGACAAGTGACCGTTGAATATTTTAAGGGCGAGCCAAAAAGGATAGATGCCGTTGTATTGTCATCACAACACGACAGCACTATTTCAACCGAGCAGTTGAGAAAGGACTTAAAAAAGCACGTTATCGATGAAGTTTTGCCAAAAGAATATTTGGATGAAAACACCAAATATTTTATCAACCCAACGGGCAGGTTTGAAGTTGGTGGCCCAACTGGTGACTCTGGACTTACGGGCAGAAAAATTATCGTTGATACATATGGCGGAAAATGTCCACACGGCGGTGGTGCGTTTAGTGGAAAGGACCCAACGAAAGTTGACCGTTCAGCAGCATATATGGCAAGATACGTTTGCAAAAACATCGTTGCTTCAGGGCTTGCAAAAGAATGCCAAATTCAACTTGCTTATGCAATCGGCGTTGCAAAACCTGTTTCTGTTTTGGTTAATACTTTTGGAACGGGCAAATTAAGTGACGAGCAGTTAGCCCAAATCGTTGTTAAAGAATTTGATTTAAGACCATCTGCAATAATTGAAAAACTTTCCTTAAGAAAACCTGTTTATTCTCAAACGGCAAGTTATGGCCATTTTGGAAAGCAAGGCTTTACTTGGGAACAAACCGACATGGTAGAAACGCTTAAAAAGTATTTATAAAATGAAAATTTTTCAAAGCATAAAAAGTTTTGTTAAAAAATATTTTTTCAATCCCACTTGGCGATGTTTAGTTTGTGGGAAGGAAGTTTTTGAAAAAGAACGTTTTTGTGAAGAGTGCATTAAAACTTTACCTTTTAACGACGGGCCAATTTGTGCCCATTGTGGAAGAAAGACTGTTGCATTTACAGAGTATTGCTCAACTTGTAAAAACGTTTTAACCGATTTGGATATGTGTAGAAGTGCTTTTTCTTATCAATATCCTATGAGCAAACTTATAAAAGACGCTAAATATAACAATGCCAAATATTTAATCGAATATTTTGCAGAGCAATTGTCGTTGGTTTATTTGCAAAACTATTTCAATGCCGATTGTTTAGTGTATATTCCTATGACCGAAAAGGCAGAGAAAAAGCGTGGCTATAACCAATCGCAGATTTTATCAGAAAAACTTTCGGCTTTAATCAACGTTCCTGTAATAAACGCCGTTAAAAAGGTAAAGGACACCAAGCGTCAAGCAACCTTATCCCGTGCGGATAGATTAAAGAATTTAGACGGTGCGTTCAGGGTTGTTGACAAAAAGGCGGTCAAGGATAAAAACGTGCTTATAGTTGACGACGTTTCGACAACGGGTGCAACGGCACAAGTTATAGCATCAAGATTAAAAAAGGCTGGTGCAAAAACGGTAAAACTTATAACCGTGTGCAGTACGCCACCTATTGACAAATATTAAAAGTAAAGGAGAAGATAATGGGACTATTTAGATATATTCTCGGTGGAGAAGGTCGCCGTAATCTAAAGAAATTAGATAAACTTGCAGATAAGGTTTTATCATTAGATGAAAAATATTCCAAATTTACTGATGAAGAATTAAAAGAACAAACTGATTTTTTCCGTGGCAGGCTAAAGGCGGGCGAAACGCTTGACGATATTTTGTGC
Source organism: uncultured Clostridia bacterium (assembly GCA_904502225.1). Classification (GTDB taxonomy): domain Bacteria; phylum Bacillota; class Clostridia; order Christensenellales; family Borkfalkiaceae; genus UBA1259. The sequence goes on along the minus strand of CAJGDO010000022.1, from coordinate 5,704 downwards.
GATGCTTTTGCAGTTGCAAGGGAAGCCGCTTACAGAGTTCTTAATATGAAGCACTATAAAGTGCAAATAATCGGTGGAATATGCTTGCACCAAGGCAGAGTTGCCGAAATGAAAACGGGTGAAGGTAAAACGCTTGTTGCAACCTTACCTGCATACCTTAACGCATTGAGCGGAAAAGGCGTTCACATTGTCACTGTCAACGACTATTTGGCAAGCCGTGACGCAGAGTGGATGGGCAAGGTGTATAAATTTTTAGGCTTAACCGTTGGTGTTGCCGTGACTGGTATGCAAGATGCTGATAAGCAAAAGGCTTATGCTTGCGACATTACTTATGGCACTAACAACGAAATGGGCTTTGACTATTTAAGAGACAACCTTAAAACAAAGGTAGAGCAAATGGTTCAAAGACCACTTAACTTTGCAATCGTGGACGAAGTGGACTCTATCTTAATCGACGAAGCAAGAACACCGCTTATTATTTCAGGTAAAGGTCAAGAATCTAGCGATAAATATATCACTGCAAACAGATTTGTTAAAACGCTTGTTTTAGACAAAGACTTTACCATTGACATTAAGGAAAAGAGCGTTCAAATTACTGAAACGGGTGCTAAAAAGGCTGAAAGTTTCTTTGGCTTAAACAGTTTTGCAGACATTGAAAACGCAACCCTTTCACACCATATCCAACAAGCCTTAAAGGCAAACTTTATATTTAAGCGTGATAGTGATTACGTTGTTTCTGACGGCGAAGTTATTATCGTTGATGAGTTTACCGGAAGACTTATGATTGGCAGGAGATATTCTGACGGTTTACATCAAGCAATCGAAGCAAAAGAAAGCGTAAAAATCAGAAACGAAAATAAAACTTATGCAACCATAACTTTCCAAAACTATTTCCGCCTTTACAAAAAACTTTCTGGTATGACGGGTACTGCAAAGAGTGAAGAAGAAGAGTTTAGGGCAATTTATGGTTTAGACGTTTTGGAAATTCCAACCAATAAACCTGTTGCAAGAAAAGACTTGCCAGACGTTATCTATAAAACTGCAACCGGCAAAAATAGAGCGATTATCAAAGAAATCGTTGAAAGACACAAAAAAGGTCAACCTATCTTGGTTGGTACCGTGACCGTTGAAAAATCCGAAGAAATTTCTAAATTGTTGATAAGAAACGGCGTTAAACACAACGTGTTGAACGCTAAAAACCACGCACGTGAAGCAGATATCGTTGCACAAGCAGGCAGACTTGGTGCTGTCACTATTGCAACAAATATGGCTGGTCGTGGTACGGATATTTTGCTTGGTGGCAACCCAGAATTTTTGGCAAAGAGAAAGTTAAGAGAAGAAGGCGTCACTGACGACGTCATTGAACTTGCAACTTCGTTTGTTTCAAACGTTCCAGAAGACGTTATGGCTGTTAGGGAACATTATAATGAAGTTTATAGCAAACTTAAAGAACAAACCGACCAAGAAAAAATCAAGGTTATTGAGGCTGGTGGTTTGCACATTTTAGGTACCGAAAGGCATGAGTCACGCCGTATCGACAACCAACTTCGTGGTAGAAGTGGTCGTCAAGGCGATGAAGGTTCATCAATCTTCTTTATTTCGCTTGAAGACGATTTGGCAAAGCGTTTTGGTGGCGAAAAAATGCAAAGAATTTACGAGTTCTTCAAGGTTGATGAAAATCAGCCTATCCAATCAAAAATGCTTTCAAGAAGTGTTGAAAATGCCCAAAGAACGATTGAAGGCAAAAACTTTGGTATAAGAAAACATGTTTTAGAATATGATGACGTTATGAATAAGCAACGTGAAGTTATGTACGCTGAAAGAATGAAAGTTATTAAAGATGAAGACGTGCATAAAGACATATTAAACCTTATTCCAGACTTTGTTAGATACGTTGTAAGTTCAGCAATCGATAACGAAAATAAACCAAACACTTGGGATTTAGAAGCACTTAACAATGCAATTGAATTAAAATTGTTGCCAAAAGATAGCAACTTTGTCACCAAGGAAAGAACAAACAATTGGGATTACGAATACCTTTTAGAAAAATTGACAGAAGAAACCATAAGAGTTTATGAAGAAAAGATAGCAAGGTACGCAGAACAAGGCATTGTATTTACCGAAATTGAAAGAATGGTGCTTTTACGCAACATTGATACTAAATGGATTGACCATATTGACTCTATGGACCAACTCCGCAAAGGTATCAGTTTAAGAAGTTATGGCAACGTGGACCCTGTTTTAGAGTATAAGAAAGAAGGTTTTGAAATGTTTGAAGACTTAACGGCTTCAATTCAAGACGATACAATCACGTTGTTGTTGAAGGCAGAATTGCAAAAAATTCCATCACCACAAGAGAAAAAGCAAGACTTGCAAACCAATCAATCTGGACCTATTATGCCAAAAAAGGCAGTTAAAAAAGAAATAGGCAGAAACGATACTTGCCCTTGCGGTTCGGGTAAAAAGTACAAGAACTGTTGTGGTCAAGATAAATAAGCGATATAGGACGGTCGAAAGAGCGTCCTTTATGCAATTAAGGAGTTAAAATGTTAAAATCTGAAGAATATAAACTCAAAATCAAAGAATTAAAAGGTATCCTTTTGGAAACGGGACACTCTCTTTGACCTCTCTGCACTAAAAAAAGAGTTGGAAGAAAAAACCCGTTTGTCTGAAACGCCTGAAGTTTATACAGACCTAGCAAAATCTCAACAAATTCTAAAAGAGATAGCAAGTTTAAATAATAAAGTCAGTGCTTTTGACAAGGCTGAAAAAACTATTGAAGATGCACTTTCAATTATTGAACTTGCCGAAGAAGAAAATGATGAAAGCATTTTAGATGAAATTGAAACCGAGTTAAAAGCGGTTGAAAAAGACATAGAAGAAATGCGACTTGCTTCATTACTTAAAGGCAAGTATGACAAACTTAACGCCCTTTTAACCTTACACTCTGGGGCGGGCGGAACAGAGGCGTGTGATTGGACGGAAATGCTATACAGAATGTATATGTATTACGCTGAAAAGAACGGCTACTCTTTGACCGAACTAGATAGGTTAGAAGGCGATGAAGCGGGTATAAAGTCAGTTTCGTTTAAGATTGAAGGCGATTGTGCATATGGATATTTAAAGGCTGAAAAAGGCGTGCATAGATTGGTTAGAATTTCGCCTTTTGACGCTAATAAAAGAAGGCACACTTCGTTTGCGTCGCTTGAAGTTATGCCTGAAATTCAAGATGAAGGCGAAATCAAGGTCAATCAAGAAGACTTAAAGATAGATACTTATAGAGCGTCAGGTGCGGGCGGCCAACACGTTAATAAAACCGATTCTGCAATTAGAATAACGCATATCCCAACGGGCATAGTTGTCGCTTGCCAAAACGAGCGTAGCCAAACCCAAAACAAAGAAATGGCAATGCGTATGCTTATAAGTAAACTTATCGAAAAGCGTGAAGCCGAAAGAATGGAACGTGACCAAGATATTAAAGGCGAAATTAAAAAAATAGAGTGGGGCAGTCAAATAAGAAGTTATGTGTTTTGCCCATACACGCTAGTAAAAGACCACAGAACAGGCTTTGAAATAAGCGACGTTGATTCTGTTATGAACGGAAATATTCAAGGATTTATAAACGATTACTTAAAGAAATCACAATGAGTTATTTTGAAAGGATAAAAGAATATAAAATTAAAGAAAGCCCTATAATTATGGGCATAGAAACGTCGTGCGATGAAACTGCCGTTGCAATTATCAAAAACGGCAGAGAAATTCTCGCTGATGAAATTATCAGTTCGGCAACCGAGCACGCAAAGTTTGGCGGTGTCGTGCCTGAAATAGCATCAAGAACTCACACGACGGCTATTTTAACTGCAACTAAAAATGCACTAGATAAGGCGGGACTAACGCTAAACGATATAGATGCGTTCGCCGTCACCCAAGGTGCAGGGCTTTTAGGTGCACTTTTAGTTGGTGTGTCGTTTGCAAAATCACTTGCCTTTTCAACGGGTAAGCCTTTAATTCCAGTCAGTCATATAAGGGGGCATATTTCCGCTTCATATTTAGCCGATAAAAAGTTGGAGCCACCATTTATCACAATACTTGCAAGTGGTGGGCATACCGCAATTGTTGCCGTTGAGGATTATTATAATATAAACGTTTTGGGCAGTACTTTAGACGATGCTGTTGGTGAAGCGTTTGATAAGGTTGCAAGGGTTTTGGGGTTAAGTTATCCAGGCGGACCAAACGTTGAAAGACTTGCAAAGGAAGGTAAAAACGTTATTGCTCTACCCAAAATGCTTAAAAACTATAACGGTGGCGAATTTGATTTTTCTTATAGTGGCTTAAAAACAGCAGTTATAAACTACGTGCATAACCAAACTGCAAAAGGCGAAAGCGTAAATAAGGCAGACGTTGCGTGCAGTTTTCAATGCTCGGCAATCGACGTGCTTATTGATAAAGCCGTGCTTGCAAGCAAAAAGTTTGGCTATAAAACCATTTGTGTTTCGGGTGGTGTTGGTGCAAACGGATATTTAAGAGAAAAATTAACTGAAAGGGCAAATAAAGAAAAAATTAAACTTGTTTTGCCAGAAAAAAGATATTGTACGGATAACGGTGCAATGATAGGTGCAGAAGGCTACTTGCAGTATAAAAAAGGTAATTTTGCTAATTTAGAGTTAAACGCATCAGCCGTTATACCGCTTAAATAAAGAGTAAAAATCGCTAGGTAAAACCTAGCGTTTTTTTAGTATTATATATGTCCTTAATTCTTTAAAGGGATTTTAAGGCATTTTCGTCAAAATAATTTGGTGATTTTTTTAATAAAAATAGATCGCAAGAAAAGTGCAAAAAAGGGGCTAAATTGCACTAAAAACATATAAAAAAGCCCCAAAACTGGCAATATCAAGCTGAGATAAAAGGCTTAGTCTCCGTCTTCTAAAATTTGAAAAGTTCCCAAAAGTTCCCTAGGAGTTTGGGCAATTTTGGGTGATTGGTATGGAAAAAAGGTAGCTTTTTGTTTCAGTTTTTATTATTTTAAAACAGCAGTTATCTCTTGGTTTCTATACAATTATTAAAAAATATATAGGAGGAAGCAGAATGTCTTGATAAACTTTAAGTTGTTGAATATTCTTTTTTTTCATACAGAAAAAAGAGCTTGCTAACTTCGAGGAGTTTTCAAAAATGATGAACAATTAAGAAAATTTAACGAAATATAATTAAACATAAAAAAGGTGATTAACAAGGAGTAAAGGGCTGAGCTATTATGTTTCGCCCTTTATTTGTTGTTAATATTAAAAACAATTGAAAAAAGTGGCAAAAAAAGGTATAATGTAAGTATTAACAATGCTATTCTTGTGATAAAGATAAATAATAGGGGAAGATAAATGATAAATTTATACGAATTATTAAACATCAAAGAAGAAGATTTTTGCAATTATAAAGTGCATTTTGCAACAGGCTCTAACGATAAAAAAGCACCATATAATGCTTTTCTAATTGATGGCTTTAAGGAATGGCAAGAATGTCAAACCAACAAAAATTTTGGTAGAGAATATATTTTGTCTTTAATTTATTACGATAAAGATATTTGGATGTTCGGTGGCATATATAACGTTTTACCAGTTCAACCTATTCCAATTTCAAGAGATAACGGATGGACTGGCTGGAAATATGAAACTGAATTAACGGATTGTGCGACTGACTACATAGGTAGAGC
>CAJGDO010000021.1 GCA_904502225.1 uncultured Clostridia bacterium | reverse complement strand
TTCTTCTTAATAACCTTATATCCCATTCTAACGTACTCCATAGTTAATTTTTGTTCTTCTTCAATTACCGACATAACGTCAGTAATTTTCAAGCCGTATTTTTGAGCAATCATTCTGCCAAGACTTAATTGGTCGATTGTTCTAACAATTTTTGTTTCTTCTTTCTTTTTGGTAGTAGTTTTTGCCATTTTTATTCTCCTTAATATTCTTTCGCAAACAGCATTGTGCTGTGGTCGCCGTCATCAATAACGAAGATTTTTTCGTTTAGTATTTCTTCGTATTCTTGCTTATAGTTGGTATAGTGAGTTGTACCAAAATTTGGATTTTCTTGGGTTTGCCTTATCGCAAGCGTATCTTCACCGATTTTTTGAAAAGTGAATACTTGCAGATAGTCAAGTTTACTGCAAAACTTTTTTTGTAATTCTATTGCAGACCATATCGCAACCTGTAAATCTTCGGGCACTATATCACTAATACCACTCGTTATGTATTTTTCGTTATCAAACATAAATTTTTCTCCTTATTCGTTTACTTTTGTTCTAAACCGTGTGAATTTGGGCGTTTTTGCCACACTCTCACATGTTTGTAGTGGGGTATGGTATCGGGCAAGGGTTAAGTTTTTCGTTGCAACTCGGTATCGTTCTCGTCCACAAACGGTACACGTTCGTATATAATCACGCCGTTGCCCGAATCTCCGAACACAAACACCCGTTCTCGCCACGACTCGCCGCTCACGGCTGTTATGTACACATCCGATTCGGGCATATTTTCGCCAAGCGAAAATTTAATAGTGGCTTCGTCCGATTCCTTTCGTGTTTCGGCGATTATAAGGTATGACGGCGTTGCTCCACCTTTAATGCAGTTTTCAACTGCTTTTATGGAATTTTCAAGTGCCGTCTTAAATTCTTGACTATATTCTCTTTTGGAAATATAGTCGTTTAACTGTTGTTTTGTTTGAAATTTCTTCATCCGTTCTCCTTTTTTGCATTAAAAAAGGGCTAACGGTTTTTATTCCGTTAACCCTAATTTTAGTTGTTATTCTATTTTCTCTTTCGGCTAAATTCTACTTTTCATATTTATAATATATATTTCAAGTAGATTTATTTGTTTTTTGGCATTTGGTAAAGTATTTTTTCTTTTACAAGGCTTTCGTTTTCCTTTATCCATATAATTTGATTTTTTATAAACTCGGAATATTCTTTCAATTCTTCATCTTCTTTCATTTTTTGTTGATATAAAGCATTGAATTTTTTTGTAAACTCATATACCTCTTTCATTTTTTCTTTATCTTCGCCGTCCAAAATATTCTTGTATAAAGGAACAATAATCTCTTTATCTGAAGTAGCAGTTATATTGTGCAGTAGTTTTTCGAAGATTTTATAAGTTTGATAGAACGATGTTTTTTCTATTGCAATAGATAACCAATTACAAGTTTCTTCTCTTTCGTTTTCAACAGCTTTCATAAGGAATTGAATAACTTTTTTGTTATCGTATTCATCCACCAAAGCAAGTCCTGCTAATTTTTTTACTGAACTATAATCTCCGTTTATTGCCTTCATTTCTAAACTTTTAATTTCTTCCATTGTTCTTAATTCTCCTTAAATAATCTTTCGTATTCTTCTTTGGCTATAATAGTCTTTCCGTCTTTATCTATGTATTTTTTCTCTTTCAACCAATCAAAAACTTCCGAAGCGAGTGGAAAGCCCATAGATAACTTGCTTTGCAATGCTACACGAGAAATATTACCTTCTTCAAAAGCAAATTTTAAGCCTTCTATTTTATGAATAATTCTATTTGCTTTTTCAAGCCCCATTTTCCTTGCTGTTTGTGCATTTTCAAATGCTTTAAAATAATTCTTTTCAACGTAATCGCCATTTAAGTACATACAAGCCATTCTATAATATCCGATATGTATATTGTTTTCGGAGGCAATCTTATATGTTTCAAAAGCCTTTTTATAGTCTCTTTCAATATCCAATCCGTAATAATATAAATGAGCAATGTGGCAATATGCTTTTACACAACCTTTTTCAAGTGCTAAATTATAATATTCGAGTGCTTTTTGAGAAGATTGTTCAACCCCTTCACCGTGAGCATACATATCGCCAATAAGAGAAAAAGCATCGAATTCGCCAAGTTTAACAAGTTCATCCAAACAATTTTTAATACTATCATAGTCTTCAGTCTTGTATATTTCAAAATACTTATCCCATAACTCTTGTATATTCATTTTACTACATCTCCTTAAATAAATTTTCGTATTCTTCTTTGGCTATAATAGTCTTTCCGTCCTTATCTATATATGCCTTTTCTAAAAGCCATTCAAACGTTTCCGAAGCGATGGGGTATCCAATGGAGAACTTTTTTTGTAAAAGTACACGAGAAATTTCGCCATTTTCATAAGCAAGTTTTAATCCTTCTATTTTGGTTTTATACTTTATACAATCTTCTTTTGTGGTTTCTTTCATTGTACTTAAGTGAGAATTTTCTATTGCTACATTGAAATGTTCTAATGCTTTTTTATAGTTTATTTCAACACCCTTTCCATCGAAATAAAGTCTTCCAACATTGTAATATGCTGTTGGTAGTATTTTATCGTTTGCTTCTGCCCAAAAAATGGCGTCGTTAAAGGATTCTAATGCTAAATCATAATTTTGTTCAGTCCCTTCGCCGTGTTCATAGAGATTTCCTATATCATTAAACGCCTTATAGAAGTATTGTTCTGTTGCTTTTTTAAGCCAATTAAATGCTTTTCCCAAATCTTGTTTAACACCTATTCCGTCTCTATACATACAACCGACTTTATATTGAGAGATTTCAAATCCTCCTTCCGCTCCTTTTATATAATATTGAAACGCCTTTTCATAATCTTGTTCGACACCTTCACCATAATAGTACAAAAATCCCATATTGTTAAAGGCGTCGGCGTGGTTATATTCAATTGCTTTCTCAAAACACTTTATTGCTTCATCTATGTTTTGTTCAACACCTTCTCCATTGAGATAAGCAATTCCTAAACCCACATATGCACCAGTACAACCTATACTTAATGCTTTATTGTAATATTCAAAAGCCTTTTCAAATGATTGTTCAACTCCTCGTCCGTCTTTATAATAGTGTGCCATTTCAATCATTGCGTCGCCATTGTTTTTTTCTATGAGTTTTTGAATATAAAGAATTGCCTTTTCATAATTCTTTTCGCCATCAGATTCGCCTGCAATTGTCCAATAAGCAGTTTCAAAACCTAATTCTGCCGATATATAAAGGTATTTTTGAGAAGTTTCCAACGCTATATTATCCGTATCTAAAATTGATTTTTGTTCATATAATTCATATAAACAATAATATGCTTCGGGATTCATTTTTTCATTTATGCTTAATAAATATTCAATGGCTTTTGCTTTATTGTAATTGTTATCTATGGCAAGTTTTGCAATTTCTATAATAGAATCAACATTACCGCTTTCTGCTTGTTTTTCCAATAGTTCAATTTTTTCCATCTTTATTCTCCTTGTATGTTTTCCTTTGTTTTCTTACAGTACTCCTTAAAACTCATTGCTTGATAAGGGTTTAAGGCTTCGCAAAGTGTTTCTATTAAATACTTGTTTTGTTCTTCTATATAGTAATTTTTTGAAGATTTAGACCTTTTGAAGTAATACTCTCCGCAAGAAATAATATGGTTTAGAGCCAAGTCATAAAAATTTTCAAAATCTTCTATTTCACAATCCTCATCAACGGGTAGAGCACAGTATAAGTCGTTAAGAACGCTCCACATTTCTACTGCACGGGTACACTTTTCAATTAACTTTTTCGTTTCGGTATTATTTATAGAATTAACGTCAATCTCTTCTAAAAGCGTTTCTATCCCGCCAAAATAGAAGTTGTTGTCCGACTCAATAAAATCTCTAAAATCATTGCCTTGTTTGTCAAGCATTCTATCGGGGTAAAATACATTTTCTAAAAGCATTCCGTTTTCTATTATGTACTTGACTATATCACGCTTTGAAAAGGGGTTATATGATAAATCTTCAAGTTTTCGCTCAATGGGGGCGTTAGAGTTAAGTATAAATTCCGCACGCTCTCTCTGCTTTTCAGTAGAATTAAACTCCCTATCGTAAACGTATCTTGCATAGGCATTAAGATTATTTGGGTCTTCCGTTTTACTTTCGCTTACTTTTTTAAGTTCCACCTTGAAAGAGATAGTTCGCACCTTGTTTTCATCAAAGCGAACTCTATATGCGCCATCTACAATTCTTTCGATAGTTCCTCGCCCCAAAATCTCGTGTATAACAGTGTCGCCAACGTTAAATTTTGCTTTAACCGTTTGTAATGGTAAATTCGGGTTAAGTCTATTGATATAAGACTTTGCCCATTCGGTATAATCAGGGGAAATCAACCCCGTTTTCTTAAACGCATTTTCTTCTATATCAAAGATAAACCTTGACGGAGCAAGTTGCATTTGACCGTTTGAATTCATTTCGCAGTCGGTAAGCACAAGCCTTTCTTCCGCACGTGTCATTGCAACGTATAAAAGCCTTCTTTCTTCTTCTATTTCTTCAAGCGTATTCGTTTGAGAAGAAGGGAATATTCCTTCGTTTAGTTGACACACGAACACGTTCTTAAACTCTAAACCCTTTGCAGTATGAACGGTCATCATTTTAACGCAGTCGGCTTTATCGTTTCTATCGGCACTTGTTATCAATGCAACGTTGTTTAGATAGTCTGAAAGTAATACCTTTTCTTTTGCTTCCGTTTCATATTCACGGATAGAGTCTTTTAGTTCGGCAACGTTGTCAAGCCTTTCTTGGTCTCCATCTTCCATAAGCATTTTTTCATAACCCGTTTCTTTGAGAATATAATCGAGCAAATCGTTTATGGAATACTTTTCTTTTAGTTCCTTTATATTCTCTATAAGGTCAACGTATTCGCTTGCACCCGTACCCATAAATAAAGGGTTAAAACGGTTGTTATATAACGCCGTATACAGCGTTGTTCCGTATGCATCGGCTTCTTCTCGAATAAAGGCAATCCTTGTTTTGCCTATGCCACGAGCAGGCACATTTACCGTTCGCAAGAATGAAACGTCGTCAGTCGTTTCCGCCATTTGAAGATATGCTATAACGTCCTTAATTTCCTTTCGCTTATAGAAAGCAAAACCGCTAAATATAACATATGAAAGTTTGTTTCTAATCAACGCTTCTTCTATCGCACGGGAATTATTGTTGTTTCTATAAAGCACGGCACAGTCGTTAAGCGAGCCACCTTGTTTTACTATTTCCGCAATTTGATTTGAAATATAATCGCACTCGTCTTTTCGTGTTTTGGCGTGGTGGTATTCTACCGATAAGCCATCTCTTTTAACGGGTTTTAATTGCTTTTCAATTCGCTTTGTGTTTTTAGTTATAAGCGAATTACTTGCTTTAAGTATTTGTGGGGTAGAACGATAGTTGGTATCAAGTATAATAGTTTTAACGTCCTTAAACACCTTGTCAAAGTCAAGGAAGAAATCAACGTCCGCACCACGAAATGAATATATGGTTTGGTCGGGGTCTCCGACTATAAATAAGTTTCCGTTATTATTTGAAAGAAGCGACACTAACTCATACTGTTCGGGGGAAACGTCTTGAAATTCATCTACTTGAATATACTCAAAATAGTTGCTCCATTTTTCGCTAAATTCCTTGTCCGTCTTTAATAGATACAAGGTAAAATATATAAGGTCGGCAAAGTCTAAATAAAAGTTTTTTCTTTGCTCTTTTAAGTATTCGTTTATGATAAAATCGGTTGAAGTCTTATTCTCAACGTTAAGGTTTGAAAAGGTTTTAACGCTCTCGATAGATACAAGTTCGGGGATATATTTAAGGTCGTGTTTATACACTTCTATTCGTGTAAGCACGTTTGAAAAAGTATTGTTTTTTAATTTTAACCCGTTCTTTTCATATATCTCACGTAGTAATTCTTTTTGGTCTTCAATATCTAATATCTTAAAGTTTTTTGGGTAGTTTAATCTATGTATATCAAAAGATAAAATCTTTCTGCAAATACTATGGAACGTGCCGATATAACCGCCGTCTTCATCGGGCATAAAGTCCCGAATTCGCTTTTTCATAACGTTCGCCGCCTTGTTAGTAAAGGTCACCGAAAGTATGTGTTCGGTTGGCACACCCAAAGCCTTTGCTATATACACGTATCGGTGGGTAAGCACCCTTGTTTTTCCGCTCCCTGCACCTGCAACAACCCGAATATACCCTTCCGTTTCACAAACAGCCGATTGTTGCTCGTTATTTAACTTGTCTAATATTCGTTTTGCTTCCATACTTTTTTCCTTTTGTTCTTGTTTTTGTTCTATTATATCAAGTCTTTATGTCTAAATTAGTCATATTAAAGTTGATTTTTGAGTTAGAGTAAGAAAGCCTTGAAAATTTCAAGGCTTTTTACGAATTTTAGATATGTTTGTTAATTCAAAATTATAGTATAGCCCTTCTTTATGAAAGGAAAAATTACAGATGAAACACTTTTCAAATTCGTTTGAGATAATTATGCTAAAATCTTCTATATTATAATAAGACAAATCATCTTTTCTGTTATAGTTATAGATTTCTATACATACAACCTCATTTGAATCGAGTGTATTATATTGCTTGAAAGGAATGTTGTTTATTAAAATTTTTTCTATGTGAAAATTTTTTCCAATATTTTTTAATTCAAACTTTCCCAAACAATAATTATACCACCTAATTTCATCATCGACGTTATTCTTGTTGATGTGAATTTTTATTGTTTTATTTGGCTTTGTTTCCTCTAAAGGTATTATGATTTTAGGGAAGGCTTTCTTTCGTTCTTTAATCTTTTCAATAACTTTCGGTATAATCATAAATACGCTTTTAAGAATATCTAATATTTTTTCCACTATTTTAATTTCATCAACACCAATTGTCTTCTGCAATTTTCATAATTACTACATAAGTGATGAAGAGCACTACTGCAATAATTATTATCCACCATATACCATAAACAATACCGTACAACACTAATGAAACGCCACAGGCTAAAATCGCCATAATGTATCCAAGCGCAATTAACCCTTCAGATAATTCATTCATTCCAACAATACCTACAATGTAAGCACCACCATACAATAAACCTAATCCACCGAGCAAAATACCTTGCCAAAAACTTAGTTCATCGTTATTGCCCGAACAACCTGTCAATGTAAATATTAAAGTCAAGCATAATAGTATAAAAGTTGTTTTTTTCATTTTATAGTCTCCCTTTTTATAATTTTTAGAAAAAGATGGCTATACCCGATAATAAAGTACAAATCATACCAACTATTATAAAAGTAAATGGTATATATACATCGCAATCACCTTCAACACCAAGTAATCCGCCAACAAAACCTATTATTGTCCCTATAACTGCTACGATGCCTATCCATAAAGGGGCGCTAATGCAAAAAGCAATAATTATTGCTACAAGGCTTACTATTGCTTTGATTACATGTATAGACATTGCAAAATCAGAATCCAATGCTAATGTTAAAAAAGATGCCGATGTTGCGGCAATTAATAAAATTCCTACTAAAATATTCATAAGTTTTCTCCTTATAAAATTTTCTAATTAAAACTATTTTTCCGTTATCTAGTTGGATAATTTTTCATAATGCTTAACTTTTCTGCTGTATATCTTTTTTGAATTTCACATCTTTGAGCAGGTGTTTTTGCCTGTCTCATCTCATTGGTTTGACGACGTAAAGCATCTGTTAACGCTTCTTTTTTTGTCATTGGTTGTTGATTTGATTTGTAATAATTCATAATTTTTTCTCCTATAAAAAATTTCCTACAAATAAAAAAGTGCGCCTACCGAAGTAAACGCACAAAAAACGCAAACTCCGTTAGTCGCCAAACCAATATTATATATAGGTGTATTCACACTTACATAATTAGAATTTGCATTTTTATCAAATTCATTGTAAGCGTGAAAAAAGTATACTTTCCCTTTAAAATAGAAAAACACACCTAAATTGAATATATAAAATTGATTTGGCAAAATTATTTTACCACTTTTTATTATATATGTCAACTGCTTTAAGAATTTACCCGTCTTATCGTAGATAAAAGTGAAGTTAATCGATTTTCTGAAAAGTACGGTAAAATCTTATCGTTAAAGTCGGTAAAGCGTAAAAATGCTTGCTTTGCATACTTATCGGGGTTGCCGTATTGAACGACGTATCTAAGTCCAAAGGCAAATTCTTTTAACTCAAAAAGTCGTTCAAGTGGGGCATTCCAACCTTGCAGAACGTTATCGCTTCCATGCAAAATAAACACCGAACGAGTTTGTTTTTCATCATACTTTCGTTGATATTTTATAACGTTCTCTAACAGTTTTAACCCTTCGCCTAAATTCGGGTTTCCGTTAGTTGTTATTCGCTTGAAAGGGTGCAAAATCTTTGCTTTGTCGTTATAACCGATTATATGCAGTTTTGCCTTTCCTTTCTCAAAGTTTAATGCACGTGAATACTTGTTAAGAATAGTTTGTAATTTTTCTTTGTTCGTTTGCATTCTAAACGAAGTATCAACAAGTATATATATGTTTGTGATTTGTTTCATAATGATTCTCCTTTTTGTTTTTGAAATGAAAAAAGGCACTTGGTTTTCCCAAATGCCGAAAATTGAGCCGAGCGTTCCCGCTCCACCCCCGAATAATAGTTTTTGCCGAACAATAGTTATTGATTAACCCCTTTCGGGGCAGTGGTAAGAAAGATTATTCAAGGCAACTAACACTAATTACCCCAACATCCCCAAATTCCCCAACTTTTTTGAAAGAGGGACATATAAAAAATTTCTACACCTTAACGTTAAGGCATAGTCCTTGTTTTTGCCAAAATTCCCATTTTATCACAACCCTTAAAATTCAGGGCAAGTCCGTTTTTTGAGTTTTTGAGCAGTTTTTAACACGACCTAAAACTCGCCCCAAATTCCCCAAAATTTTTTGAAGACAGATATGTAAATCTACTTTTTATCGTTTAACGATTATATATAAAAACCCTTAAAAGCCTATATTTCGCATCAAAAACAGCGTTTTTTAGTGTTTTCATAAGCCTTTAAGGGTTTTTCGTTTAAAAATCAAAACACACTCCCGTTCTATCTAAACTTTTAGATTTTGGAAGTGTGTATGAGTGGTGACCCCTACGGGAATCGAACCCATGTTACCACCGTGAAAGGGTGGTGTCTTAACCGCTTGACCAAGGGGCCTTCTTTGGCATGTCTGCCATATATGCACCGACGTTTCCGTCGTTTATTTGCTGGTAGCGGCGGTCAGATTCGAACCAACGACCTGCCGGGTATGAACCGGCCGCTCTAACCAACTAAGCTACGCCGCCATAACTCATTTATTAACCTTTCTATCAACAAATGCTTATGTATTATAACTAAAATTGGCAACATTGTCAATTACTTTTTAGCGGTTTTTTAAAAATTTTTTAAATAAATATTTTTTTATTTCTTACTACCATGTTTTTGCAAGAAAAAACCTTGCAAACCGCTTATAAACCCAAAAATCTTTTTACATATCTTTCGTTATAATTTTTGCAGTCTAATATTACAAAAGTATCTGTACTGCCAAAATCATAATCACTAAAAACATCTTTGGATAAAAAAGCACCAAAACTGATATATGCCCTTATTAGCGGTGGCAAAGAACGGCGAATTTCAGCAAAATCAAGTTGCTCTTTTGGCAAAAGTTCAATTTGCTCTTTATCTAAACACTCAATGTGATAATTTGGGTCGTAATGATTATATGCGATATAGGATATCTGCTCTTGAATAGCCTTTTTATCCACACCGTAAAAACTTGCCTCACCTATGATATATCTATAATCATTTTCCATAATATGCTTAATTATAAAGCGGAGCAAAAGCATTAAAACCATACTACCCCTGTACTCTTTTTTAACAACAGAACGGGATAACTCTGCGATTTTCTCTCCACTGTTTTTTAAGGAAGAAATATCAAACTCCCCTTCGCTTACAAAAGATGCTCCCAAAGGCAAATCATCAGAAGTTATAATGCGATAACAACCAACAACTTGCTTTGTTTCATTATCAATGCATATAGCAAGTTTTCCATATTCATCATAAGCGTTAACATCAATACCACTCTCATTAACTTTGTCTGAACGATATTCTAAAATAAGTTCATTATAACGCAAAGCGTAAGTTTGCATTTTTTCTTGCTTGGTTTCGGCAAATTTAACGGTAAACTTTTCCATTTAAAACTCCCAAATAATATATGTACATATTATACCATTTTTTCAGCCCCTACACAAGCAATTTTAAATATTTGTTGAAAAAACAACAAATATTTTCATAACAAATAACTCCCCAATGTTTGTGGGGAGTTTATTTACATAAAGATTAACAGTTATAATATTTTTCGAATTCGGCTGGGTGAGGAATTTTTGATAATTCCGAGCATTCTTTTCTCTTTGTTTCGATGAATTTTTTAATCAAATGTTCAGGGAAAACGCCACCTGCCGTCAAATATTCATAATCGTTTTCAAGTGCGGTTAAAGCATCTTCTAAACTTGTTGGCAAGCCTTGTAATTTTGCCTTTTCTTCTTCTGGCAAGTTGAACAAGTTAAAGTCATAAGGTCCCCAACCGTTTTCTTTAGGGTCAATCTTATTCTTAATACCATCAATACCAGCCATAAGAATTGCTGAATAGCAGAAATATGGGTTGCAAGTTGCATCTGGATTACGAAGTTCAAATCTTCTTTCTTCTGGTTGTTTAGCGTACGCTGGAATTCTTATAACAGCACTTCTGTTTGAAGTTGCATAACCAACGGTCACAGGTGCTTCAAAGCCTGGAACTAAACGCTTAAATGAGTTAGTGCTTGGGTTTGTTATCGCACAAAGCGAACCAATATGTTTAAGCAAGCCACCGATAAAGTAATGTGCTTCTTTACTCAAATGAGCGTATCCATTATCATCACTAAACACAGGCTTTCCGTCCTTAAACAACAACATATGCACGTGCATACCGTTTCCTGCTTCGCCATAAACAGGCTTTGGCATTAAGGTTGCACTCTTGCCATACTTTAACGCAGTGTTTTGGATGATGTATTTAATCATCATTGTGCCGTCTGCCATTTTTGACATTTTACCAAGTTTTGGTTCGATTTCGAACTGACCGCTTGCACCAACTTCTGGGTGGTGATATTTAACAGGAATGCCTGCCTTTTCAATAAGCATACACATTTCACTTCTACATTCGTAAGAGTTATCGAAAGGCTTTGCGATATGATAGTTCTTTTGTTTAGGAACAACCCTACCAAAACCTTCAACGTCGCTGTTCCAGTAAGAATTTACTGCATCTAAACTCATACTAATACTGTTAGGTTTAACTTCCCAACCGATGTTATCAAAAAGGTAGAACTCAAATTCAGGGAGAATAAACATTTCGTCTGCAATCCCTGTATCTTTTAAGTACTTTTCTGCTGCTAAAACAATATTTCTTGGATATTGAGCGAGTGGTCTATTTTCTGGATAATCGATAATCATAGCATTACCGCTCATAGAAAGGGTTGGAATTTCGCAAAATGGGTCGATATAAGCGGTGTCTGGGTCTGGAATAAAGACCATATCGCTTTTTTCAACCACAGCGTAGCCATAGTTAGACGCATCAAAACCAATACCGTCTCTCATAACTTCTGCTGAAAAACTGTTAGCAGGAATTGTCACGTGGCGGAATTGACCGTTGATGTCAACCATCTTAAAGTCAACCATTTGAATATTTTGTTCTTTAATTATATCCAAAACTTTTTGAATTTTTTTATCCATAATAACTCCTTAAATCCCATTAGCCTCTTGGAGAATAGTTAGGGGATTCTTTTGTGATTGAAATGTCGTGTGGGTGTGATTCAACTAATGATGCACTTGAAATCTTAACAAATTGTGCTTTCTTGCGTAAATCATCAATAGTGCGTGTTCCACAGTAGCCCATGCCTGCCCTGATACCGCCACACATTTGGAAAACGATGTCAGAAAGTGCCCCACGATAAGGAACCCTTCCTTCAACGCCTTCTGGAACGAGTTTTTTAGCATTTTCTTGGAAGTATCTATCTTTACTACCACAAGCCATAGCAGGAAGAGAACCCATACCTCTATAAACCTTGAAACTTCTGCCTTGGTAAATTTCAATTTCGCCTGGGCTTTCTAACGTGCCAGCGAACATACTTCCAATCATAACTGCAGAAGCACCGCCACCGATTGCCTTTGTGATGTCACCACTATACTTAATACCGCCGTCAGCAATAACTTTCTTGCCGAATTTTTCAGCACGTTCAGCACAATCCATAACAGCCGTTAATTGTGGAACGCCAATACCTGCAACGATACGAGTTGTACAAATAGAGCCTGGGCCGATACCGACCTTAACAACGTCTGCACCAGCATCGATAAGTGCTTCGGTTGCATCAGCCGTTGCAACGTTGCCTGCAATGATTGGTAAGTTTGGATAAACTTCTTTAATTTTTGAAACCATTTTAAGAATGTTTTGTGAGTGGCCGTGTGCACTGTCAACAACGATAATATCTACCTTTGATTTTACAAGAGCATCAACCCTTTCCAAAGTGTTGACAGAAACGCCAACTGCAGCACCTGCTAAAAGTCTGCCGTTTGCATCTTTTGCAGAGTTTGGATATTGGATTGCCTTTTCAATGTCTTTAATGGTTATAAGACCTTTTAAGTAGCCCTTTTCATCAACGATAGGTAATTTTTCAATTCTATGTTTGCCAAGAATTTGTTGTGCTTGTTCAAGCGAAGTGCCAACAGGTGCTGTCACCAAATTTTCCTTGGTCATTATGTTTTCAATAGGTTGTTCAAAATTACTTTCAAAACGCAAGTCTCTGTTTGTTAAAATACCAACGAGTTTACCTGCTTTTGTGATTGGAACGCCACTTATGCGGTATTTTTCCATAAGTTTAAGTGCATCAGTCACGTGATTTTCTGGCTCTAAAAAGAATGGGTCGGTTATAACGCCGTGTTCACTTCTCTTTACCCTGTCAACGTGTTGTGCTTGCTCATCAATCGACATATTCTTGTGAATAATACCGATACCACCTTCTCTTGCCATAGCGATTGCAAGGCGAGATTCGGTGACCGTGTCCATTGCGGCAGACATAAGTGGAATGTTAAGTTTAATGCCTGGTGTTAGATTAGTTGACAAGTCAACGTGTGCTGGTACGATATCACTTGCTTGTGGAACCAACAAAACGTCGTCAAAAGTTAAGCCTTCTTTAATAATTTTGCCCATGTTTTTCTCCTTTTATGGTTTTATCCTAATTTATTTATATCTTGATTTATTGAAACGATTTGTGCTTCTCTATTTACTTGTTGATATTTTAATTCGGTGCCCAAATCGTTGTCCATACTGCTTAAATAACTTTGAAGTGCGGTTATAATTTTGCCCTTTTGCTCTGCTGAAAAATTGTTCAAGTTAGAATCAATCAACTGCGTAAACGGATTAAACTTGGTGTATCCCAACACGTCCGCATACGAGCGACAGAACGATAAGGCGTTGTCCAATTTGCCGTTATCAAACAAAATGGTTGCATAAAACGCTGAATAATATTCTTCAGTTTTCATACTGTTTGGCGATAATGTTTGGTTTCTTGTTTTACAATACACCACAAACTCATCGTGGGTAATAAATTCGCCCAAATAGTTTTGCAAACTTATTTTATCATCTGCACCGTAAGCGTTGTCGATTAAAACAAAAAGGTCGTCTACGCTTTCGGTTTTGTGATACTGCATTTCATAAAAATATTTTGACGCAGAATAACTGCCTAAACTTTCAAAGCCTTTTGCAATTAACTTTGGATTAGTTGAACAGAGTATGCCAAAAACAATCGCCAAGACACTGACAATTGCACAAATGACTATTACTGCCGTTTTTATAACTAATTTTTTCATATTTCCCCAAAGTCTTATATGTATTTTATCTATTTTAACAAAGTTTATATAAAAAATCAATAATTTAAGAGCAAAAAATTTTAATTCCTAGAATTAAGTGTGCATTTTTCTCATACAAATATTTCAAAAGGTGATTTTTATGAAAAGATTTTTGTGTTATTTATCAATTTTTGTATGCGTTTTTTTGCTCTTTTGCGGTTGCCAAGCCCAAAATACCCTTTCCCCTTACGTAAGTGAATTGCGGTCTAACTGTTATCAAAGTCAAGACAGCGAGTTTGATATTTTTGCGGGTTATGGTTTTATTGAAGTCAACAAGAGTTTTGACGGCAAAAAAAGTCAAACAATGCACGTTCTAACCTTTAGGTTAAACCAAGTTCAAAACGATACCATTACATATAACGTGGCCTTAAACTTTAACGGCAAAGAGTATAAAAGCACGTTTAAGTTAAACCCCGTTTCGCACAATTTAACGGCTTTTTTGCCTGTTGAAAATTTTAATCTAAACGAGTTTGAAATTAGCGTTTCTTTCGGCTCGGAAACAAAGGTTGTTAAAATGAAATCTACCCTTGTTAAAGGCACAATATCTTATACAAAAGCACTTTCTTGTTTGCAAAAAAGCCAAGGCGAATTGCTTAAAACTTACTATAATTCCAACGGCGATTTTAACGCTGAAATTACCTTAAGAGTTCTTGTTAAAGATAACCGCTCTTATTGGTACGTTGGGCTATCAAACTCAAACGGCACAAAGGCACTTTTGCTTGATGGATTAACCGGAAAGGTGCTTGCGATTAAAGACATCTTTTAACAAATGCACATACATTTATGGTGACAAAAATATAAAGACAATAAAGACAAAAAGCGACCTTTTGGTCGCTTTTTTATTCTTCAATCATATAAACTTTTTTCATTACCACAGGTTCAACAGGCACGTCGTCATAATATCCCCAACGTGTTGTTTTAACACCCGCAATATCCAACACTGCTTGCAAACTTTCTTCATCACAAACCTTGCCGAATGCAGCGTATTGAGCATCCAAATATGCTTGGTCATCAGCACAGATAAAGAATTGTGAAGATGCTGAATTTGGCATCATTGTTCTTGCCATTGAGATTACGCCGATACCGTGGTGAAGGTCGTTTTTAACACCGTTCATTGCAAATTCGCCCTTAATGGTTTTTGGTGCTTTTTTCTCAACCAAACCGTTGTTATAAGTAAAGCCACCACCTTGTATCATAAAGCCTGCGATTACCCTGTGGAAACACAATCCGTCGTAAAACCCGCTCTTAACAAGGTCGATAAAATTTTCGACCGTGATAGGTGCGTGTTCAGGGTAAAGTTCTAAATTAATCTTCTTTCCGTCGGTAAATTCTATACAAACTTTTTTCATTTTTTTCTCCATTATTTCTTAACGTTAAAGTTGTCTTTTAAGGAAACGATTTCGCTTAAAATTTCCTTGCCATTTCTTTCTAAACGCTTAAAATATCCCGTTCTGATAAGTTGATAGCAAACGTCCTTATCGTTAGCAAAAACATAAGGTTCTACCTTACCGTTAAACACTTTAACACTGTCAAAATTCATACGTTCAGCAAAGTCTTGCCCAGCATATTCTTCGTCCTTTAACAAGTGGCCATATTGGCGAATTTCCGTGTCGATTGCAGTGCTTTCGTTTACCCATTGGATAACGCCTTTGCACTTAATTCCAGAAGTGTCTTCCCCACTCTTACTTTCAGGGAAATAGGTGCATAAAATTTCTTTTACGTCACCGTTTTCATCTAAAACAACGTCATCGCACTTAACGATATATGCACCTTTAAGTCTAACAAAACCGTCCTTTTTCAAGCGGAAATATTTTGGTGGTGGGTCAAGTGAAAAGTCATCAGCGTCAATAAATAAGTTTTTAGAAAATTCCACTTTTCTAACACGCTTAACTTCTTCGTTAGGGTTAATTTCAAAATCAACTTGTTCACTCTTTCCATCTGGATAGTTAGTTATAGTTAGTTTAATAGGCTTTAAAACTGCCATAGCACGCTCTGCGTGGGCGTTTAGGTACTCTCTAATGCAAGCCTCTAAATAACTAATTTGAACTTCTGAATTTGCCTTGCTTACGCCAATTCTTGCACAGAAATCTTTTAATGCGTCCGCTGGGATACCCCTATTTCTTAAACCTGTTAAAGTTGGCATTCTTGGGTCGTCCCAACCGTCAACAAAACCTTCTTCAACAAGTTTTTTAAGATACCTTTTGCTCATAACAAGGTTGGTGACGTTAAGGCGGGCAAACTCAATTTGCCTTGGCTTTGGATTAAAGCCGAGTTCAATGCCAACCCAATCGTAAAGTGGGCGGTGGTCTTCAAACTCTAACGTGCAAAGCGAGTGAGTTATGCCTTGCATATAGTCGCATATAGGGTGTGCATAGTCATACATAGGATAAATGCACCACTTATCCCCCGTTCTGTGGTGGGTTTGACGCAAAATTCTGTAAATTACAGGGTCACGCATATTGATGTTTGGCGATGCCATATCAATCTTTGCCCTTAAACATTTTTCGCCGTCAGCAAATTCGCCGTTTCTCATAGCCGTAAAGAGTGCAAGGTTTTCTTCAACACTTCTATTCCTATAAGGGCTTTCCTTACCAGGTTCGGTTAAGGTGCCACGGTTTTTACTTATTTCTTCTGGCGACATATCGCAAACAAACGCCTTGCCTTTTTTGATAAGTTCAACGGCAAAGTCGTAAATTTTTTCAAAATAGTCAGATGCATAATTTTCTATATCCCAAGTAAAACCAAGCCATTTTATATCTTCCTTAATAGCGTCAACAAACTCGGTTTTTTCTTTTGATGGGTTAGTGTCGTCAAAAAACAAATTGCATTTTCCGTTATATTTTTCTTTCATACCGAAATTTATGCAAAGGCTTTTTGCGTGACCTATATGCAAATATCCGTTAGGTTCAGGTGGGAAACGGGTGTAAACGCTGTTTACCTTTCCTGATTCTAACTCTTCGTTTATGATTTGTTCAATAAAATTAGTCGCTTCAACCATAGCAAACTTTCCTTTAATGTTGTTTTCAATAAGTATAACACAAAATAACAAAATACAAAAGCAATTTTTATTATATTTAACGATATTTCCTTAAATGCCAAAAAAAAGATTGACGGATTGGTCTTTTTATTTTATAGTATATATAATATATTTTATTTTTAGTTTAGTAGGTGGATAAATGACAAATCAATTATTTACTTTGGAAAAAAAGCAAAGAAACGCTTTAATAGATTTATTTAGAATTGTTTGTGCCATAATGGTCATTATAATCCACGCAAAACCTTTTAAGGACATTAACCCTTATTTAGAAGAGTTCTTTGTTGATTACTTGCCAAGGATTGCGGTGCCTTTTTTCCTTTGCACAATTTCTTATTTTTACGTACAAAAGTTAAATTCTGGTGCACCGATACTGCCAACGTGGATTAGGCTTTTTAGAGTATACCTTTTTTGGAGTGGCGTTTATTTTATTTATCATATCGTTTACGATTTTGCAACTAATACTTTTGTTCTTTCAACCTTTATTCAAGACTTTATTTTTTGTTTTTTCGTAAACGGTGTCGGATATCAACTTTGGTTTTTCCCAGCGGTTTTTTTAGGGCTTTTTGTTTTAACCTTATGCCACAAATTTAAGGTAATAAAAATCGCATCGGTTTTTGTTTTTATTTTATACGTAATTGCACTTTTAGGTAGCATTTATTTTGGACTTGGAATAAAAATTCCAGTAATATCAAGCCTTGTTTCTAACCCGTTTTTTTACGCCTATTTTCAAAGACCTTTGGGGCTTGGACTTGGCTTTATTTTTATGGGATACTTTTTAGATAATTTCTTAAAATTCTATAAGAAAAACAATAAACTTTTGTTTATTCTTCTTTTAATATCCATCGTGCTTTTTGCATTAGAAATTTATCTAGCAAAAAAGTTTAATTTACGCGTAAACGTTAAACTATCGATATTCTTATATCCTTTAACTTTTTTAGTTATGGTATTGTTGTTGACAAATACAACCGACAACCCTAAATTGATAAAACTTTCAAAAGCAACCAGAGATATATCGAATTTTATGTATTATTCTCATATTTTGTTTTTATTTATTTTTAGGATTATTAATGAGTCTATCGTTAAAATCCCTTATTTTTATACTGTTTCGTGCTTTGCAATTATAGTTATAACTATTTTGCTTGGATACGTTTTACATAAATGTAAAAATCAAAAAATTAAAGATTTTATTTTATAACGGATATATTTGGTTATTTTTACTTTACACTCGCCCACTTTTGTTTGACTAAATAACTAAATTAATATATACTATTTGAGTAGTTAAAAAATATGATTCTAAACTAGATTTATAATAGAGGTTTAAGATGGAAGAAATTAAGAGTTGTGCAACAATGGAAAAGGTTGTTAACCTTTGCAAGAACAGGGGCTTTATTTTCCCTGGCAGTGAAATTTACGGTGGCCTTGCAAACACTTGGGATTACGGCCCACTTGGCGTTGAATTAAAAAACAACGTTAAACGTGCTTGGTGGCAAAAATTCGTCACTGAAAATAAACTTAACGTCGGTTTGGACGCTGCTATTTTAATGAACCCACAAACTTGGGTTGCATCAGGGCACTTGGCAGGTTTTTCTGACCCACTTATGGACTGTCGTGAATGCCACGAAAGATTTAGGGCTGATAAACTTATCGAGGACTGGGCAAGCGAAAACGACTTTACCCTCCCTAAACCTATCGATGCTTTTTCGCACCAAGAAATGAAGGCGTTTGTTGATGAACACAATATCCCTTGCCCAACTTGTGGCAAACATAACTTTACCGATATTCGCCAATTTAACCTTATGTTCAAAACTTTCCAAGGCGTGACAGAGGACGCTAAAAACACCGTTTATCTCCGCCCTGAAACTGCACAAGGTATTTTTACTAACTTTGTAAACGTTCAAAGGACAACAAGAAAGAAAATGCCTTTCGGTATCGCTCAAATTGGTAAATCGTTTAGAAACGAAATAACCCCAGGCAACTTTATTTTCAGAGTGCGTGAATTTGAACAAATGGAATTGGAATTCTTCTGCAAACCTGGCACTGATTTAGAATGGTTCTCTTACTGGCGTTCTTTCTGCCACAACTGGCTACTTTCTATCGGTATTAAGGATGAAAGAATTAGACTTCGTGACCACTCGCCAGAAGAACTCTGTTTCTATTCAAAAGCAACAACTGACTTTGAGTTCTTGTTCCCGTTTGGTTGGGGCGAACTTTGGGGCGTTGCTGATAGAACTGATTATGACCTTACACAACACCAAAACACTTCTAAAAAAG
Source organism: uncultured Clostridia bacterium (assembly GCA_904502225.1). GTDB lineage: Bacteria > Bacillota > Clostridia > Christensenellales > Borkfalkiaceae > UBA1259. The sequence goes on along the minus strand of CAJGDO010000021.1, from coordinate 3,299 downwards.
ACCTTTCTTACTTTGACCAAGAAACAGGCGAAAGATATATTCCTTACGTTGTTGAACCTAGCCTTGGCGTTGAAAGAACTGTGCTTGCAATCCTTTGCAATGCTTATGATGAAGAAGTTGTGGATACTGAAAAGAACGACGTTAGAACGGTTTTAAGACTTCACCCAACACTAGCACCATTTAAGGCGGCTGTTTTACCACTTTCTAAAAAACTTTCTGAAAAGGCTGATGAAATTTACAGCGACTTAATCAAGTGCTTCCCTGTTGACTATGATGAATCAGGCTCAATCGGTAAGCGTTATCGCCGTCAAGATGAAATCGGAACGCCTTTCTGCATTACCATTGACTTTGACACGCTTGAAGATAATGCTGTCACTGTTCGTGATAGGGACACGATGGAACAAGTTAGAATTCCTGTTGCAGAATTAAAGAAATATATTGATGAAAAAATTAAGTTTTAATTTGCAAATTAAAAAGCCTATTGAAAAATAGGCTTTTTTGTTGAAAAAATTTTTTGAAAAACTTATTGACAAAATTTGGGGCATATTATAAAATATGTACATAAATTATTTAAGGAGATTATTATGAATTTAAAAGGTACAAAAACCGAAAAGAATTTAATGGAAGCATTTGCTGGCGAAAGTCAAGCAAGAAATAAATATACATACTATGCTTCTAAAGCAAAAAAAGAAGGCTATGAACAAATTGCTGCTTTCTTTTTAGAAACTGCTGATAACGAAAAAGAACACGCTAAAATTTGGTTTAAACTCCTTCACGACGGCGTTGGCTCAACAATCGACAACTTAAAGGACGCTGCTGCTGGCGAAAATAGTGAATGGACTGATATGTATGCACGTATGGCAAAAGAAGCCAAAGAAGAAGGTTTTGACGATATTGCAAGGCTTTTCTCTGGTGTTGCCGCTATCGAAAAAGAACACGAAGAAAGATATTTGGCTCTCTTAAAGAACATTGAAGATGGCACAGTATTTAAGAAAAACCAAAAAGTTGTTTGGATTTGCAGAAACTGTGGTCATATCGTTGACTATCCAGAAGCACCAAACAAGTGCCCTATCTGTGACCACCCACAAGCATACTTCCAATTAAGAGTTATTAACTACTAATTTAAGTAAAACTAACAGCCTGTCGCTTTTGACAGGCTGTTTTATTTGTCAATAATAAAAAAGAAAACGCTACTAAAAAGTAGCGTTTTAGTTTTAAAAGTAAGGTTTAAGTGTAAAAAATTACACCACTAAAAATTCGGCAGTGATTTTTTGCCGACAAAATTAGTCTTGCTTTTCTTTTTTAGACATATCTATAACTTGTTTGCCGTTATAGTATCCGCATTTAGGACAAACGATATGTGATGCCTTTAATTCGTGGCATTGTGGGCATTCTGAAAGGTTTGGTGTTTCCAACTTCCAGTTTGCAAATCTTTTATTTGTTCTTTGTTTTGATGTTTTACTTTTTTGTACTGCCATTTTTCTATACCTACCCTATTTGTTTTTACATTTACATTGACCTTTATTTAAGTTTTCGCCACAGTTAAAACAAATTCCTTTGCAATCTTCACTACATAAAAATGTCAATGGCGAATTCATCATTATAAGGTCGTCAACTATCTTCGTTAAGTCAATCGTGTCGTTTTTGACCGAATATCCATCAAGATTATCCTCTTCAACACCTTCGCTAAAACTTAAAAGATATTCCTTTTCAACGGGGTCTAAACACCTTGTACACTCGCCTTGGATTGAAAAATTAACTTCCCCTTCAACAAAAGCACTTTTGTTCCCTGTCAATGAAACCGTTCCGTTTATTTTAATTGGCATAACAATTTTTGCCTCTGGAAGGTCGATTAAATTTTCTTGTGGCTCATACTCGAAAAAGAATTCGCTTTTATCTAAACCACTTCTTTTAAGTTTCCTTAAGTCTAAAATCATAATCTTTATAACTCAATAGCCATACAAGTATATACTATTTACAAATTATTGTCAACTTTTTTTAACAATATATTTGATATTTTAAGCGTTTTACTTGTTTTCTGTTAAACTTTTTGTTTCTCTTGCGATAGAAAGTTCTTCGTTGGTTGGTAAAACGATAATCTTAACCTTTGAATCGTCTGTATTTAAGTAGCCGATGTCAGAAGAATATTCTAGGTTTTTCTTTTGGTCGAATTTAGCACCGCAGAATTCCATACCTTCCATAACTAAACCACGGACAAGTTCAGAGTGTTCGCCAATACCACCGGTAAACACGATTGCATCAACGCCACCTAAAACTGCAATATAACTACCAACGTATTTCTTAACTCTATAAGCAAGAATTTCAAGTGCTAATCTTGCTTTTTCGTTGCCTTGTTCTGCTGCTGCAGTTAAGTCACGCAAGTCGCTTGACAATTCACTCACACCTAAAATACCGCACTTTTTGTTGAGATAGTTAACAACTTCTTCTGGTGAAAGGTTAAGTTTTGCTCTTAAAAATTCAACTGCTGCTGGGTCAATGTCACCACTTCTTGTTCCCATAACCAAACCTTCAAGCGGTGTAAAGCCCATTGAAGTGTCTTGACACTTGCCGTCTTTAACAGCAGAGATTGATGAGCCGTTGCCAAGGTGGCAAACAACAATTTTTGAATCTTTTTTGCCTAAAAGTTTAATGGTTTCTTCACTTACGAATTTGTGTGAAGTGCCGTGGAAACCATATTTTCTGATTTTGTATTGTTCATAAACTGAATATGGGATACCATACATATATGCTTTAGCAGGCATTGTTGAGTGGAAAGTTGTATCAAACACTGCAACCATTGGAACGCCTGGCATAACTTCACGGCAACTCTTAATGCAAGCGATGTTGCCTGGCATGTGTAGAGGGCCAAGTTCAGCGTTCTTTTCGCAGATAGCGATAACTTCGTCATCAATAACAACTGATGAGTGGAAGTCTTCACCAGAGTGGAGAACTCTGTGACCTACTGCGCCGATTTCATCAATGCTCTTTAATGCGCCGTTTTCTTTGTCAAGCATAGCCTTAAGAACAATTTCCATTGCTTCTTTATGTGTTGGCATATCTTGTTTGATGATACATTGTCTTCCATCAAAAGTTTTTTGAGTTAATTGGCCACCTGTAAAAGTAATTCTTTCGCAAACGCCCTTTAAGATAACGCTTTCGTCTGTCATATCGATAAGTTGATATTTAAGTGATGAACTTCCTGCATTTATAACTAGAATTTTCAATTAAATCAACCTCTTTTTAAATTATTTATTTCTCATCTGTGCCTGTACGCAAGTAATTGCTACAACACCAACGAT
>CAJGDO010000020.1 GCA_904502225.1 uncultured Clostridia bacterium | reverse complement strand
GTCAATGTAAAACGTATGTGCGAAAAAAAATTTCAAACAACTTTTTTTATAGCAGGTTGCAACAGTATTTTCATATTCCCACTTTTTTCCACGTCCGTTTTTATAGATGCACCACAACAAGAACACTTCATCACAACACCCTCACAGCATCCAATTACATCTATTAGTTTTTCCCCGCATAAAGGGCAAGATACACTTATTTTTTTACTCATAAAATCTCCTTCTTTGATTTTTGGCACAGTAATTTTTGTCAACTTTTTGGCACAATTATAAAATATAGACTATCTCTGTTCATAAATTTTACGCATAAAACACGCAAAAAAACAAGTAAAACATACAAAAAACCTACATTTTCCATAATATTTATATTATAAAATGTGTTATCTAAAATCATCCAGTGCGTGGTCATCTATTTTTCTTGGGTTTTCCCCCTCGCCCCACCGATAAGTTTTAAGTTCACGAATAAGGTTTACGCAACTTGGAAAAATGTAAATTTTGCTTTTGTTATCGTTTACCTTTAGATATTGCTTTACCCTTTGAATTCCGCTAAACATATCTTTATTAACCCTTGGGTTAGCAATAATCCCACACTCGTAAAACAACTCGGTCACACTTTTTGATGAAGCAAGCGTTTTTTGGTTTGCAGCAGAGTCAATAAGGGTGTGATATCTGCCTTGCCCGTCCGTTTTCCAATTAAGCCGTTTGCAAATTTCCTTGATTTTGTTAGAGTGATAAACAACGTCTTTTCCCGCTTCAAAATGCTCTGCAACAACGTAAACGTTTCCGTCATAGTCAACAGCATACCAATGTGCTGATAAAGGGTTGTTTAAGCCGGGGTCGATTGAAATTGTGTCCTGCCAATCGAGTGGGATATGTATAGGCTCTTTTAAAACGTGGATATTTTCATCAAACTCGGTATAAACCAGCCCCGAACTTTCCTTAAACCTGCCGTATCTTCGACTGCTTAATTGGTCATCTGACAATGTTTTGGTTAAAAGTTCCACTTCGTTTTTGTTTAGGTAAGGGTTATCTGCCCACTCCATAAATTCATACCACACTTCAGGGTTATTTTCGGTGTTGAGATAGATTTTATCGTGAATAAAGGTAAGCCCTTTTAAAGGCGTCATCGTTCCGAAAATATCCCCACACTTGTCAAGAACACGCATTCGGCACTCATCGTAAATATCTTCTGGCGGTTCTTCATCAAACCACACGAAATCAAGAGACGAGCCTTGGAATTTTTCTCTGCCTTGGTCGCAAGACTTAAAGCCGATAACCGATATTCCACCAAACACGTTTTTAATGCGGATTTGGTCGATAACACCATATTTAAGGCTTTCTTTTTTGCCACTTAACATAGTCACGTCTTCTATCCACGAAGGGTTTATGTAAGACAAAATTTTGTTTTGTGCAACGTCCCTTTGCACCTGCCACGAAAGCGACACCACCCAACCGAAAACGTTATCTTTGTTTTCTCGATAAGGGTGAATTCCCCTTGCCATATAAACGCTTTCAACCGCCCCGCACTCTGTTTTGCCACTTCTGTTTCCACCGAAAACCCATCTGTTCTTTTTTTGGCACTTGTGAAAGGCAAGTTGCTTTAGATGCACCTTTTCACCCACGTTATATTTGCTTAACCTATCATCGCCCTTGCGTCTTTTTTCTTCGTTTTCAATCGCCTTAATTTTTTGAATAACGCTCTGCATAATTCCCCCAAAACTTATCGACGGCGACATTGTATCAAACATTTTTTATTTGTAAATAGGGGTATGACGGCATTTTATAAAAAATTTTTTGGACAAAAAAAATAAAAGTCCAAATTTATTTTTGGACTTTTATTAATTTATTTTTATTAAGTTTAAATCTTAAAAACTTGCTCTGGTGAACGCTTTTTGTTTTCGTTCTTTAAGGTTTTTCCCTTTGTCGTTCTGCCCTCTATCGAAAGGTCTTCGGTGTTGACGGCAAACGCCACGCCAAAGTTATCGATAACGGCTAAATCAAACGGTTCTTTAACGTATCCACCATAAACGACGCTTGTATCTTTGCCAAGTTCAACAATCTTAACGCCCTTTCTATATCTTGCCAAAGGCTCTATTTCAGCAACGATAACACGCTTATAGAAACCAGCGTCGGTTATAACTATAATTTCGCCTTCTTCATCGACTTGCGAAACAAAGGTTATTTCATCGCCCTTGTTAAGATTCAAGCCTTTAACACCACCAGCAACCCTGCCTTGAACAGGGATATCGTCTTTAAGTGCGTTTAGTGCCATGCCTTTTTTGGTCATAAAGAAAACTGTGGTTTGGTCTAAATCTTGCTCAACGCTCATCAACTCGTCGCCATCTTTAAGTTTAATTGCTTGATAGTATGGTTTAATTAAGTTATATTCTGCCCACTCGGTCTTTTTAATCAAGCCGTCTTTTGTAAAGAATAACAAGTGCCCTTGTGGAAGGTTGTTTTCGTCAACAGCAAAGAATGCAACAGGATATTCGTTTCGGCTTGCTTCTTTGCAAACTTCAGTAAACTTAACGCCCTTATCCCTAAACCTGCATTCTGGTGCAACTTCCATATCGATTTTACAGCAATTTCCAAGGTTGGTAAAGGCAAGCAATGTTTGGTCGCTTCTCGCCTTACATTTAATTTTGACAAAATCGCTTGGGGCAGAGTTTGGCTTAACCGACTTATCACTCATTTTATAGTTCTTTTCGGTCATTTTCTTAAATGCTTTGCCGTTTGTAAAGGCAACCACAAAGTCATCAATTTGCTTTAATTCTTTTTCAACGCTTTGAATATCCATTTCCTTGTCGCCGATAATAAGATTACTTCTTCTATCGTCGCCGTACTTTTTCTTAATTGCGTTGAGTTCAGACTTAACCACTTCCATTTGCCTTGCCTTGCTACCGATAATAGCGGTTAATTCTTTAATTTTCTTATTTAATTCTTTTAGTTCTTCTTCAAGTTTATAAATTTCAAGTTTGGTAAGTCTTGCAAGTCTTAAATCTAAAATTGCATTGGCTTGCACTTCGCTTAAATCAAAGCGTTTTCTCAACTTTGCCCTTGCATCAGTGGTGTTTTCGGCACCCTTAATAATTTTGATAACTTCATCAATATTTTTAACGGCAACGATAAGCCCTTCTAAAACGTGTGCCCTTTCTTTTGCCCTTTCAAGTTCAAATTTAGAGCGACGCAAAACGATATCCCTTTGATAATTTACGTAATAACTTATAATTTCGAGCAAGCCCAACTGACAAGGTTTGCCGTTTGCAATAGCAACCATATTGATGCCAAAACTCGTTTCTAGGTCGGTATTTTTATATAGATATGCCAAAATAGCCTTTGCATCAGCGTCTTTTTTAAGTTTAACAAGGGCACGCATACCATTTCTATCAGACTCATCAACAACGTCTGCTATGCCACCTAAAAATTCCTTTCTTTCTTCTTTTAATTCGGCAATCTTTTTAAGTAGGTTTGCTTTGTTGACCTGATAAGGCAGTTCTGAAATAACAAGGTTTTGCTTTTCGCCCGTATCCTTTTCAATGTTTACCCTTGCCTTAATCTTAATCTTGCCACGGCCCGTCCTATACGCTTCTTCAAGTTCTTCGCCAGCAATAATATAGCCACCCGTTGGGAAGTCAGGTGCTTTAATATGTTTCATCATATCTTTTAGCGAAATTTTTGGGTTATCGATATAAGCGATAGTTCCGTTAATAACTTCCACCAAGTTGTGCGGTGGGATATTGGTTGCCAAACCGACTGCAATACCCGTTGCACCATTTACTAAAAGGTTTGGGTATCTGCCAGGTAAGGTGTCTGGCTCTTTTTGGGTATCGTCAAAGTTGAGTGAAAAATCAACCGTGTCTTTATCAATATCGTTTAAAAGTTCAGATGCAAGCGGTTGAAGTCTTGCTTCGGTGTACCTATAAGCCGCAGCCGAGTCGCCGTCAATCGTTCCGAAGTTGCCTTGCCCGTCGATAAGTGGCATACGCATATTAAAGTCTTGAACCAAATGCACGATTGCACCATAAACTGAACTGTCGCCGTGTGGGTGGAATTTACCCAAAACTTCACCGACGATTTTAGCACACTTTTTGTGTTTTTTGTCATAAGTTAAACCCATTTCATACATAGCGTATAAAATACGCCTTTGAACAGGTTTAAGTCCGTCCTCAACCCTTGGCAACGCCCTGTCTAAAATAACGTTTTCGGCGTAAGGTATCATTGAGTTTTTCAAAACTTCGTCAAGCGAAGAAAAAATAATTCCCTTTTGGTTTTCCATAATCCTTTACCCCTTAATCACGCTTAATCTTTGTAAACCCGTCTTCTTTATTGAAGTTTGCGTGTTCAAAAATATATTTCTTTCTTTCGCTAACTTCATCGCCCATCAAAACGGTTATAAGTTTATCGGCTTCTGCCGCATCTTCAATGGTGACACGCATAAGTGAACGGGTTTCTGGGTTCATTGTCGTTTCCCAAAGTTGTGCTGGGTTCATTTCGCCAAGCCCTTTATAGCGTTGGATGTCATACCCCCTGCCAACTTTTGCTATCTTTTGGTTTAGTTCGTTGTCATCGTAAGCATATTCTTCAACGCTTCCTTTTGAAACTTTATAAAGTGGTGGCATACCGATATAAATATGCCCCTCGTTCACAAGTTCACGCATATATCTAAAAAAGAAAGTCAACAGTATTGCTCTAATGTGTGCACCGTCTTGGTCAGCATCGGATAAAATGATAACTTTGTGGAATTTTAAGTCGTTTATATCAAAGTCCGCACCAATGCCCGTGCCAAGTGCACTTATAATAGTTCTGATTTCTTCGTTTTGCAAAATTTGGTCAAGTTTTTTCTTTTCAACGTTAAGTGGTTTACCACGGAGTGGTAAAATTGCTTGATATTGACGCATTCTCGCTTGTTTTGCACTTCCGCCAGCCGAATCACCTTCGACTATAAAAAGTTCGTTTAACTCTGGCTTTCTTCCCGAGCAAGATGCAAGTTTGCCAACCAAGTTTTGTGATTCAATGCTTTTAGATGCCCTTGCAATTTCCTTTGCTTTTTTTGCAGCAAGCCTAACCTTTGCTGCCCCCAACGCCTTGTTGATAATGGCATCAAAAACCTTGCCAAGTTTTTTATTCTTCATTAAAAGGTCAAGTTCATTTACCGTCACGCCTTCAACTGCTGGGCGTGCTTCTGGGTTGCCAAGTTTGGTTTTTGTTTGACCTTCAAACTGAACGTTTTGCATTTTAACCGAAACGATTGCCGTTAAGCCTTCCTTAAAGTCATCGCCTAAAAGGTTATCGTCTTTATCTTTAAGCAAGTTTCTTTCCCTTGCATAATCGTTAAGCGAGCGTGTTAAACCCGACCTAAACCCCGTTTCGTGCATACCACCTTCGCCGGTTGGAATATTGTTTACGTAAGAATAAACACTATCGGTATAAGCATCGGTGTGTTGAATTGCAACTTCTATATAAATATTGTCTTTTGTCGCACTATAAAAAAGTGGTTCAGCGTAAAGCGAACTTTTGCCTTCGTTTAAGTATTTAACAAAGTCAACAATACCGCCATCATACTTATAGGTACGGCTAAAATCAGTCTTTTCATCATAGAACTTAATTTCTAAACCCTTGTTTAGAAAAGCAAGTTCTTTTAATCTTTTCAAAATTGTTTCAACCGAAAACTCGGTCGTTTCAAACACTGTTTTATCAGGCATAAACCTAATAAAAGAGCCACGCTTTTTGGTCTTTTCTTTGGTGTTTTTAAGCGGTGCAACAGGCACACCCGACTTAACCTTTCCGCTTTCCTTATCAAAATAACTGTGGAAATCCATTCTATAAATTGTGTCTTTATAAACCTCAACCGTAAGCCACTCTGAAAGTGCGTTTGTCACTGACGCACCAACGCCGTGTAGCCCCCCTGAATAACTATAATTATCAGCATCAAACTTTCCGCCTGCGTGAAGTTGGGTAAAGACAACTTCTACCCCCGATACGCCTGCCTTTGAGTGAATATCGGTTGGAATACCTCTGCCGTTATCTTCAACTGATGCAGAGCCGTCTTTATATAATTTAACTTCAATTTTATTTGCAAAGCCGTTTGCCGCCTCGTCAACGGCGTTATCAACAATTTCCCAAAGAATATGGTGCAAGCCCTTAACACTGGTCGTACCGATATACATACCAGGGCGAAGTCTAACTGCATCTAACCCTTCAAGAATTTTTATATCTTCTGCTTTATAACTATTTTTAGCCATCACTTTTCTCCATATATAACGCTATTACTCTTAATATTGTACTATATATTGTGTTTTTTTTCAAGGGATTGAAAAAATTTTTGTTTATTTTTCCATAAAAAGTAAAAAACAACCTTAACTAAAAAGTCAAAGTTGTTTTTAATTTGTTTATTTTGTTTTTAATTCTCGCCTTTATATCCCCAAACCACAGTACAGTTAGAATAATTCCAATCGTTATCCCAACCACTTGGCTTACTTTGTGCTTGACAATAAATTGTTAATGAATCGCAATCTCTGAACGCATAACTACCTACACTTGTCACACTGTCTGATATTATTATACTTGTGAGTGACTTGCATTTATAGAACGCATAAGAAGGAATTTCTGTTAAAGAAGTTGTTTCTAACTTTGTTACTATTTCATTATTAAGGTATAAATCATATTGCGTTTCTAAATGTTGTGCTATTTTTGATTGCATCCACTCATCTATTGTGCCTAAAAAGTTTACTTTTGTTAATGAACTACAATAAGAAAACGCTGATACACCTATATTTGCTACACTCTTTGGTATAGTTATGTTTGTTAATGAACTACAATTCCTGAATGCACCTATTTCTATACTTTTTGCACCATTTGGTATAGTAATACTTGTTAATGAACTGCATGAAAAGAATGCATATTCACCTATACTCATAACATTATTTGATATTTCTATTACTTCTAATGAGTCACAAATAAAAAACGCATAATTTCCTATACTTGTCACGTTGTCAGGCATTACTATTGCTCGCAATGAATCACAACGACTGAATGCGTAAGCACCTATATTTGTAACAGTAGTTGGAATAATAAATATCTTTTCAGTCTTTCCGGTTGCATATTGAACAAGCGTTTTTCCATCTTTACTATATAAATCACCATTTATTGATACATAATTACTATTTCCATCACTTACTTTTATATTAGTTAACGAATTGCAATCAGAAAATGCAGAAGCACCCACAATTTTGCAATTAGCGTTTATTGTTATAGAAGTTAAACTATTAGAAGTTGTACCTTCTAAATATAAATATAAATTTTCACTGTTACCTAAATATTTTAAATTGCTTTGTGTATTATATTTTAACTTATCACAACCACTAAATGCCTCTTCTCCTACATTTATCACACTATTCGGTATGACTATGCTTTGTAGTGACCAACAATCTTCGAACGCATAATCGCCTATACTTGTCACGCTATTTGGTATTTCTATATTTGTTAATGACTTGCAATAATAGAACGCATAATCGCCTATACTAGTTACGCTATTTTGTATTACAATTAATTCTAATGAATAACAAGAAGAAAACGCATAACTACCTATGAATTTGCAATGAGAATTAACAATTACTGTTGTTATATTAGATGATGTTGTACCTGCTAAATAGATATATTTATTTTCACTATTGCCTAAATATTTTAAGTTACCGTCTATATAAAACTGTAAATTAGCACAACCATAAAATGCATCAGTGCCTATACTTGTTACGCTATCTGGTATTATTATACTTTCTAATGAACTGCAATAAAAGAACGCGTATTCCCCTATACTTGTTACGCTATCTGGTATTACTATACTTTCTAATGAATCGCAATCATAGAACGCTCTTTCACCTATACTTGTCACAGGTTTGTCTTTATATACTTCAGGAATAATTACGTTCGCATTGCTACCTGTATATTTAACTATGCTATATTCCGTATTATTATTGACAAGAGAATATAGCAACCCTTGCTTATAGGTTGTATCAATTGCGCCACAACTGCACTCGCCCTCAACATAACTATGGCTGTGAGAAGGTGAACTACACGCAACTAAACCAACTGTGCATAAAAGCAAAATAAAAGTTAAAAGTGTAATCAAAAGTTTTTTCATAGGGTCTCCTTTAAAAAGCATTTAAAAATAAAAAGTGCGCCAACCGAAGCAAGCGCACTAAAACGCAAACTCCCATTGTCGCTAAACTAATTCTTAAATGGTAATAAAGGTGTTGCCCATATCATTATAAGTGGAATCTGCGTTTTTATCAAATTCAAAAAACGATATGAACAAAAGAGTATATTCCCATAAAAAAGAAAAATACACCTACTTATTCCCATATTAAATTAGTTTAGCATTATTATTTTATCACATAATAAGTTTTTTATCAAGCAATTTAATAAATATAAAAAACTCGGCTTTTGATTAGCCGAGTTTTTGGTTTTAATATGTGCTATTTTTTTATAGGTTTAGAGTTTCGTTCGTAAAAAACGCCGTCAGCATAGCCTTGAATTTGCTTGTTCTCATCAGCATCAGCAAGCCTTTTTTCACCCCACGCACAATAGAGTGGGTTTTGCTCTATATTGATAAAATCCCTATCTAACTTTTTAGCAACGACGCCCGTTGTGCCACTTCCCGCAAACATATCAAGCACCAAGTCGCCCTTATTTGAACTTGCCAAAACAAGTTTTGCAATAAGTTTTTCTGGCTTTTGGGTTGGGTGGGCTGTGTTTTCAGGCATTGACCAATAAGGCACTGCAATATCATCCCAAAAATTTGATGGGCAAGTGTATCTAAACTTTCCGTCATTATCTTCCGCCCAATCTTTTGGCACGCCGTTTTCCTTATAAGGTGCAAGCACTTTTTTCTTTTGCTTAACTGCGTCAAGATTAAAGGTATAATTATCGCTAACGGTTGCAAAGAAAATATCTTCCATAGAGTTTTTCCAGTTAGATTTTGCACCACGGCCTTTTTCCCTTTGCCAAGTTATTCTATTTCTTAAAATAAAGTTTTCTTCTAAAATCGTGCCGATAACAAGTGCACTTTTCCAATCGCAACAAACGTAAATGCTTGCAGTGTCTTTAAGTTTAGTCTTAACTGCATCAATCCACGCTTTTGTGTAGGTGGCATAATCGTTTAGATTACGCTTTTTAAAGCCGTTGCCGTGAAAGTTTTTATCAAGGTTATAAGGCGGGTCAACGATAAGAAGGTCCACGCTTTTATCTGGCATATTTTTAAGCACTTTAAATGTGTCCCCACAAATTGTGCAGTTTTTGCTTTCGCCATTATAGTCGGTTGCATTTACAACCTTATCTAAATATTGCTTTCCGTCTTCTAACGAAAAGTCTATTGTTTTATTCAAAGGTGATTTCATATTATTTACGGTAAAGTTTTAACCAAGTGTCAATTTTTGCCATTAAATCGGCGTTATTCGTTGTCTTTTTAAGCATATCGATAAGATTATCCGTGCTATCCCCACTGTCAGACAAAATGCTTCTGATTTTATAAACGGCTGAAAGTTCTTCTTCGCTTAAAAGCAATTCTTCCTTTCTCGTGCCCGATTTATAGATATCGATTGCAGGGAAAATTCGCTTTTCACAAAGTTCTCTCGACAAGCGAATTTCCATATTGCCCGTGCCTTTAAATTCTTCAAATATAACGTCGTCCATACGACTGCCCGTTTCGATTAAAGCAGTTGATAAAATGGTCAAACTGCCACCGTTTTCAATGTTTCTTGCAGCACCAAAAAAGCGTTTTGGGCCTTGCATAGCAACGGGGTCAAGCCCCCCTGATAAAGTCTTTCCTGAACTTTCAATGGTGTTGTTATACGCCCTTGTAAGCCTTGTAATAGAATCCATTAAAATAATAACGTTTTGCCCAACTTCAACAAGCCTTTTTGCTCTGTTGATAACTAATTCGGCTGCCCTAATGTGATGCTCTGGGCTTTCATCAAAGGTTGAGAAAACAACTTCACCGTTGACGCTTCTTTTAATATCGGTCACTTCTTCTGGGCGTTCATCAATGAGTAAAACGATTAACTTAACGTCCTTATAATTCTTCTCAATAGATTGAGCAATCATTTTTAGAAGTGTGGTTTTGCCTGTTTTTGGCGGTGCAACGATTAAGCCACGTTGCCCCATACCCAATGGACAAAATAGGTCGATTAAACGAATTGCAATGCTGTTTTCTTCATTTTCGCTTTCAAGTTTTATTCTATCGGTTGGGTAATATGGCAAAAGTTCATCAAAACTTTGTCTTTTGAAGAAAAGTTTTGGGTCTAAATCGTTTATGGCTAAAACTTCTTGAAGTGCCGCAGAGCCACCCGAAATAACGGTTTTTGCCCTGCCCTTAATCTTGTCGCCACGACGCATATTATATTTTTTAATATTTTGTGCTGAAACGTAAACGTCGTCTTTAGAGTTTTCGTAATTATTTGTCCTTAAAAACCCATAGCCCGAAACGTGTTGCTCTAACACGCCCTCAATCTCAAAACTATCGTCACTATCTCTAAATTCGGTTGTCTTAACAATTTGCTCGTCAACATATCTATTTGTCGCTTCCCCATCGTCTTTAACGTAATATTTAGAAACGTCCACGAAAATTTTTGGTGGAGCACCCCTTTTGTTTGGTGGGACAGGTTCAACCTTTCCGTTTTGAATATCTAAAATTAAGGCTATAACCTTATCTTTTTTCATACTTGAAGGCGACTTAACGCCAATTTGCCTGCCGATTTCTCTAACAGTTGTCAAATGTTCAACTTCTAAAATTTGTTTAGTAAACTTAATAAAATCTTTCATAATATTCCCTTATTTTTTAGATTTAATATGTTTTGCACACGCAATTCCGCTTATAAAAGCAAAGGTTAAGTTATATCCACCGCAGTCGCCGTCAACGTTAAGAGCCTCGCCCACGATATATAAGTTTTCTGCCAACTTGCTTTGGTAAGTATTTGGCTCAATTTGTGCCGTTTTAATTCCGCCCCTTGTCACTTGTGCATAAGAAAAATCAAGCGAGCCGTTGACGTTTAACTTAAAGTTTTTAATTGCATAAGCAATGTCGGTTGCACTGTTTGACTTTGCGTTTTTAACAAGCATTTGCCCTAACTTTTTGTTAAGCACCCCGCAAAGCAAATCGCCTTTTTCAACGTAAGAAATTTGTTGACGCTTTGCAATAATGTTTTCGGTTTGAGTAAAAGTTAAGTTTGGCAAAAACTCGATAATTAAATAGGTGTCTTTCTTTCCCGCAATACTTGCCGAAAGCGAAAAAATTGTTGAACCAGAAACGCCAAAATCGGTAAAGAGCAAGTCCCCCTCAACGCTCATAAGTGGTTTTGCCTTTTCAAACGCCGTCACCCTTGCCGTTTCCTTAATGCCTTTAAGCCCCTTAATTTTATCGGTTGGGGTTTTAAGTTGAACAAGCGATGGGTAAAGTTCGGTCTTTTTATGCCCGAAAGAAAGTGCAAGGTCATAAGCCGAGCCGTCCGTACCGAACTGCTTTCCTGCCGAGCCACCCGTTGCGAGTATAACGTTTTTTGCGTAATATTTGTCCGAGCCAACGCTAACTTCAAACCCAGCCGTGTTTTTGGCAACCTTGCTTACCCTTTTGCCCGTTAAAATGGTGCAGTTTTTATGGCTTAGGTATGCCCTTATGCTATCCAAAACCGAACTTGCTTGCTTGGATAATGGATAAACTTTTCCGTCTTTACCAGCACAAACGAAAATGCCAAGTTCAGATAGGTATTTTTTAAGGTCGATTTTCTTTGCTAAAGCACAAAACTGCTCGATAAAAGCCTTATCGCCATAATAATACTTTTCGGAAAATTTTTCGTTCATTAAGTTGCCTTGACCGTTGCCGGTTGCAATCAGTTTTTTGCCTACCCTATCATTTCGCTCCAAAATTAAAATTTCTTCGCCTAAAAAACCGTCGCTACCTTTAACAAGTTCAACGGCAGAAAGTAAGCCTGATGCACCACCACCAACAATAATGGTATTATAATTTTTTTGCAATTTTTTTCTCCTTGCAAATTTAGTTTAGTTCTTCTTAAAGTAAACTCTTGCCAAATGGCAAATAAAAGGTGTGTATATAGAATTATACACTTAAAATTAGAAATTTATTAAAGTAAAAATGTCGTTTATTTGACTAACGAAAGTTGTTGCACCAACTTTTTCAAGTTGGTCTTTATCACGGTATCCCCAAAGGACACTGATATTTTTAATGCCAACGTTTTGAGAAGTTAAAACGTCGGTTTCCCCGTCACCTATAAAAAATGTGTTTTCTTTTTTGACGTTAAGCGTTTTTAAAATGTTTAAGGTTGCCGTTGGGTCAGGCTTGCACTTAACCGAGCCAGATTGCCCAACAACCATATCAAAATTAAACTTGCTTAAATATTTTTCATAAACCTTTTCGGTTGTCATTTGTGGTTTATTGGTTAAAATTGCAAGTTTAAAACCCATTTCTTTTAACTTAATAAGCATTTCAGCCACACCGTCGAATAAACAGGTCTTTGGGCTTCCGCCTTCGGTGTAAATTTTGTTATAAAAGGCAAGTCTTTCATCAAGTTCAGTCCCCTCAATCCCGTTAAAACTTTGCTTGATTAAATTTCTTGCACCGTTTCCTATAAACTGCCTTATCTCGCTTTTTTGCCTTAAAGGCTGGTTAAAGTGCGAAAGGGTTAAATTAACGCACTCGTATATATCTGGCAAACTGTCGATAAGCGTGCCGTCAAGGTCGAAAATTATAAGTTTATCCATTACATTTCTTCCACAGTTTCAATACCTAAAAGGGTAAGAGCGTTTGTCAAGGTCGTTTTAACAGCCTTTGTGATAGCCAAACGGAAAGATTTAACCTTTTCATCTTCAACGGCAATTTTGCATTCCATATAGAACTTGTTAAACGCAGTTGAAAGGTCAACGGCATATCTTGTGATAAACGATGGCTCGTATTTTTCAGCAGACGCCTTAACCACGTCTTTGAACTTGCCAAGTTCAGCAATAACGCCATATTCAGCGTTGTTCATATCCAAAACTTCAAACTTTGGCGTGTCGCCACACTTAGCGATAACGCTGTTGCATCTTGCAACCGTGTATTGAACGTAAGGGCAAGTTTCCCCGTCAAAGTTTAAAACTCTATCATAACTAAAGGTAATATCCTTAATCTTGTTGTTGCAAAGTGCCCCGAAAATAACAGCACCCGTGCCGACAGCACTTGCAATCTTGTCTTTATCAGCAAGGTTAGGATTTTTGTCTTCAATAATAGCCCTTGCTTTTTCAATGGTTTTTGCGATAACGTCTTCAAGAAGAACAACGTTTCCTGCACGAGTGCTCATTGCCCCGCTTTCTAAACTAACCATACCGTAAGCAACGTGCACCATATCTTTTGCCCAATCTTTGCCCATAAGTTCAAGCACCTTAAAGAATTGCTTAAAGTGCAAGTTTTGTTGGTATGCAACAACGTATAAGCACTTATCGAAATCGTAAGTGTTCTTTCTATAAACAGCAGCCGCAATATCACGGGTTGCGTAAAGTGTTGAGCCGTCAGACTTTAAAATCAAGCAAGGTGGCATATTATATTCTTCAAGGTCAACGATAGACGCACCGTCAGAAATCTTAATTAAGCCCTTATCTTTCAACTCGTCAACGATAGGTGCCATTTTGTCGTTATAAAAACTTTCGCCAGCATAACTGTCAAAACTAACGTTTAAGAGTTTATAAATCTTTTCAACTTCTTCTAGGGTAATTTTCTTAAAGAGTTCAAAGAGTTTGTTGCTTTCCTTATCGCCGTCTTCAATAAGTTTAAAGTATCTCCTTGCCTCATCATCCATTTCAGGGTGAAGTTTAGCCTCTTCGTGGAATTTAACGTAAATTCTGTTTAGTTCTTTAAGTCTGCCTTCGTTAACAGCCTCAACCGAACTCCATTTTTTAAATGCAACGATAAGTTTGCCGAACTGCGTTCCATAATCGCCAAGGTGGTTAATACCCACGACTTTATAGCCCAAAAACCTATAAATCTTGCAAAGGGCACTGCCAATAACGGTGGTGCTTAAATGCCCTATATGGAAAGGTTTTGCAATATTGATTGATGAATAGTCAATGCAAACGGTTTTGCCGTTGCCGATAGTATCAGAGCCATAATTTTCGCCCAAACTTTCAATCTCGTTAAGCAAGTTTAAGGCATAATTTTTCCTGTTAATTTTAAAGTTTAGGTATCCGTTTACAGCCGTTGCTTCACTGATAAACTCGTCGGTGGTAAAACTTTGTTGCAAGCCTTGTGCAATCAAAACAGGGGGCTTACGCATAATTTTGCTTAACTTAAAACAAGGCAACGCAAAGTCACCCATATCGTTGTTTGGTGGCGTTTCAATAAAAGAAGTCAATTCTTCAATGGAAATACCCTCAATATTCAATTTTTCAGCAATAATCTTTTTGTAATCCATAATGCACCCCATAAGTGCTATAATAATAACATATAATTTGCAAAAATGCAACCTAAAAACTTGAATTTTTCTTTAATTTGGATTATAATTGATAAGCAAGATATATAAATGGAGAAAAAATATGAAACTCGGTGTCGTTGGTCTTCCTAACGTAGGGAAATCCACATTATTTAACGCAATCACGCACGCTGGTACAGAGTGTGCCAACTATCCTTTCTGCACGATAGAGCCAAACGTTGGTATCGTTGCCGTGCCTGATGAAAGGCTTACTGTTTTAGGTAAACTTTATAACACTAAAAAAATCACCCCTGCCGTTGTTGAATTCGTTGACATTGCAGGGCTTGTTAAAGGTGCAAGCAAGGGCGAAGGTTTGGGAAATAAGTTCCTAGCAAATATCCGTGAAACTGACGCAATCGTTCACGTTGTAAGGTGCTTTGAGGACGCTAATATCACCCACGTTGACGATGCGATTGACCCGCTCCGTGATATTGAAACTATTAACCTTGAACTAATTTTTTCTGACCTTGAAAGCGTTAAAAAACGCTATGACAAGGCACTTTCTATGGTTAAAACTGGGGATAAAAAATACAAGATTGAGGCAGAGTTTTTGGAAAGACTTTATAAGCATTTAGAAGACTTGCAACCTGCAAGAACTTTAAGTGTTTCTGATGATGAAAAGGACTACTTAAAAACTTTGTTTTTAATAACTGCAAAACCTGTTATCTATACTGCTAATATTAGCGAAAAAGATATGGGCAAAGATGAGAGCGAACTTCCACTCGTTCAAAAGGTTATTGACTTTGCAAAGCAAGAAAATTCTGAATATATGGTCATATGTGCTAAAACCGAAGAAGAACTTTCTATGCTTGAACCTGATGAACAAGAAATTTTCTTAAGTGAGTTTGGCTTAACAGAAAGCGGACTTGATAGGCTTGTTAAAACCTCTTATCGCCTTTTAGGGCTTATCAGTTATCTAACTGCTGGCGAAAAGGAAGTTAGGGCTTGGACGATTGAAAAGGGCACAAAAGCCCCACAAGCCGCTGGCAAAATTCACACCGACTTTGAAAAAGGCTTTATCCGTGCCGAAATCGTTGACTATGATATTTTGGTTGAACTTGGCAGTTTCAACGCAGCAAAAGAAAAAGGCAAAGTTCGTTCAGAAGGCAAAGAATACGTTATGCAAGACAGCGACGTTGTATTATTCAGATTTAACGTTTAATAAAATAAAAAGCAAAACTAAAAGCCACCGAAAACTCGGTGGCTTTTTTAATTTCTAATTTATAAATGTTTGCCTGCACTTTCTTAAATAACAATAATTAAAAATTATTAATAAGATGTTTATAATTAAGGATAGAATATTATACAATTTGAATGCTTGTAGATTGAGAGGGCACACTATAAAATATAACACTCTAAAAAATATTATTATAACGTGCATAGCCAACAGCATATTTAGAGAACCCTTTTTTAATCCAAATAAATTATAAAATACATTAATTATATATATGGAAATTAAAATATGCACATATCCTAAAAACTTATCGACTTTTTGTAAATCTAAATAATAACTATAAACGACGTTTTTTGTTAATGAAAGCAATTTATAATGAGTTCCACTAATAAATATTATGCCTATTGCTATATTTATAAATGCCATTGCCCACAACGCAAAATAAATTAGAAATTTATACCATTTATTGTTAAGCATATCGTACCGTGTATAAACCAAATTTATATTGACATAATTATATAGGACTTTTTCCTATATGTCAACTATTTTATAGTTATTTTTCCTATAATCTAGATGATGTTTGGTGGGGATTATGGATATAAAGAAAATTGTTGGGGAAAATTTAAAATTTGCTAGGAAAGCAAAAGGATTAACGCAAAAAGAACTTGCAAGCGAGTTAAACAAATATCAGTCTGATTACAGCGAATATGAAACAGGCAAAATTGAACTTGACTATGAAAAGATTGTGTTTTTATGCAAGCGTTTAGATATAACGCCAAACGAACTTTTTGGCGTTGATGATTAAAAAAAATAAAGCCGTGGTTTATTCCACGGCTTTTATTATTATATATAATGTTTATATGTTGATGTTGTATTCGGCGATATATGGAAGGTTTCTGTATTTTTCATCACAGTCTAGGCCATAGCCGATAACAAAGTAATCTGGAATTTCAAAAAGGGATAGGTCTGGGGTAAATTCAACAACCCTTCTTTCCTTTTTGTCAAGAAGTGTCACAACGTGTAAAGAGATTGGGTTTCTTTCCCCTATCAATTTGTGAAGATATTTAAGCGTTCTGCCTGTGTCCACAATATCTTCAACGATAACAACGTGATTCTTTGTCACGTCCCTATCCAAATCCATAACGACATTAACCTTGCCAGAAGATTCTGTGCCACTGAAATAACTTTGTGCACACATAAATGCAATTTCACAAGGAACGTTGATGGCACGGCAAAGGTCTGCCATAAACACGAAAGAGCCTTTTAAGATTGCCACAAGCAAAATTGGTCTGCCATCATAAAGGGCACTGATTTTTTCGCCTGCTTTTTTAATTTCTTCTTTAATTTGCTCTTCGGTGATTAAAGTTCTACCTATTCTTTTTTCATATTCAATTTGATTTGCGTGTTTTTCCATATAGGTTTTTCCTTTGTAATATTAAACTCATTATACCATATCAAAATTATTTTTTCAACATAATATTTAAATATTTTAATAAAAAATGGCAAAGCAAAAACGCTTTGCCATTTATTTAATTATTTCTTTCTTGGCTCGTAATGAGTGTGCAACAATTCGTGTGCTTTGTGTCCACCGATTTCGCCAAAGAAGTTGTCATAAAGTGCTTTAACGCCAGCATTTTCGTGACTCTTTCTCTTTGCCTTTTCAGCGTCGTCTTTATAAAGACCTTTTGCTCTTAAACCCTTATAGTCAAGGTCAGAACGTGTGAACGCATCAACGAAAGGTTGGCCACCACCGTTTACGCAACCGCCTGGGCAACTCATAACTTCAATAAATTGATAATCTGCTTTGCCAGCCCTTACCTTATCACAAAGGTCTCTTGCATTTTTAAGTCCGCTAACAACAGCAACCTTAACTTTAAGACCCTTAACGTCATATTCAGCCTCTTTAACGCCTTCCATACCACGAACGTCGGTAAACTCAACGTTTGCAAGTTTTTCGCCTGTGATAGTTTCAACAGCAGTTCTTAAAGCCGCTTCCATAACGCCACCGGTTGCACCGAAGATAACGCCTGCACCCGTATATTCTTCAAATGGATTGTCAGGTAATGTTTCGGTTAAGTGGTTAAAGTGGATACCATGTTCTCTAATCATTCTAACAACTTCTTGTGTTGTCAAAACGAAATCTACTGTGCCATTAAACTTTTCTCTCTTACCTTCGTCTTTCTTTGCAGAGCAAGGCATAATAGCAACGTGAATATGTTTCTTTTCGCCTTTATACATTGCTTTAACCGTTGCAGCAAGCATTTGCATTGGGCTCTTGCAAGTTGAGATATTATCGATTAAGTCTGGGTAATTTTCTTCTGCAAAGCGAATCCAAGCAGGACAGCAAGAAGTGAACATTGGTAATTTGCCACCGTTTTGAATTCTGTTAATAAGTTCGTTTGATTCTTCCACAATGGTAAGGTCAGCACTGATGTTTGTGTCATAAACTTTATCAAAGCCCATTTCTTTAAGAGCAGTGACAAGTTTGCCCATAACGTTTGTGCCTTCTTCAAAGCCGAATTCTGTGCCAAGACCAACCCTAACTGCAGGTGCGATTTGAACAGAAACTTCTGTTTCAGCATCGCCAAGTGCCTTCCAAACAAGGTCAGCATCATCTTTAATAACGATAGCACCCGTTGGGCAAACTGCTGCACATTGACCACAGCCAACGCATGGTGAATTAACCATATCGCCATCAAACGCAGTTGAGATTTTCATCTTTGAACCACGGAAAGCATAGTCGATTGCACCAACTGATTGAATTTCATTACACATTCTAACGCACTTACCGCAAAGGATACATTTGCTTTGGTCCTTAACGATACAATTAGAAGATTTATCTGCAACTAACGAGCAAGAGTTGTTTGGGAAACGCACGCCTTCAATGTTGAATTTATAAGCAAATTCTTGGAGTTTACATTTGCCACTCTTATGGCAAATCGTGCAGTCCCTACAATGGTTTGCAAGCAACAACTCTAAAATCATTTTTCTATACTTTCTTAATCTTGGAGTGTTGGTTTTAATAACCATACCGTCCCTTGGCTTGCAAGAGCAAGAAGCATCAAAACGGCCTCTTTCATCTTCGAACATACACATTCTGCAAGCACCGTAAATAGAAAGTTCAGGGTCATAACAAAAGGCTGGAATTTCAATACCTGCTTTTCTTGCAAGTTCTAAAATATTCTTTTCGCCTTCAATTTCAACTTTTATTCCATCTATAATCATATATTCACTCATAATTATATCTCCTTTATAGCGTGGAATGGACAACTTGATAAGCAAGCACCACACTTAATACATTTATCTTGGTTGATAACGAAAGGCTTTTTAATTTCGCCTGTAATTGCACCAACAGGGCAGTTTCTTGCACACTTTGAGCAACCCTTACAAAGTTCAGGGTCAATTGTGATTGTTTTAAGTTTTTGGCAAGCACCTGCTGGGCATTTCTTATCATAGATATGTGCCCTATATTCATCTTCAAAATACTTGATGGTTGAAAGCACTGGGCCAGCAGCCGTTTTACCAAGACCGCAAAGTGCAGTCTTTGAAATGGTTTCGCCAAGTTCTTTAAGCATTTCGATGTCGCCGTCTCTGCCGTTTCCATCAACTATTCTGTTTAAGATTTCAAGCATACGCTTTGTACCTTCTCTACAAGGTACGCACTTTCCACATGATTCTTTTTGTGTAAAGTCCATAAAGAAGCGTGCAACTTCAACCATACAAGTTTTCTTGTCCATAACAACAAGTCCACCAGAACCGATGATTGCACCAACTTTTGAAAGTGAGTCAAAGTCAAGTGGTAAGTTAAAGTGTTCTTCGGTTAAGCATCCACCTGATGGACCACCGATTTGAACAGCCTTGAATTCACCACCATCACGCATACCGCCACCGATTTCAAAAATAATTTCGCCAAGCGTTGTTCCCATAGGAACTTCGATTAAGCCTGCGTTTTGAATATTACCGGTAAGAGCGAAAGTCTTTGTTCCTGTGCTGTTTTCAGTACCTATACCCTTAAACCAAGCACTGCCTTTGTTTACAATGTCAGAAACGTTAGCGTATGTTTCAACGTTGTTAAGAACGGTTGGTTTATCGAACAAGCCGTGTTCAACTGTTCTTGGTGGCTTGGTTCTTGGCATACCACGTTTACCTTCGATAGATGCTGTTAATGCTGAACCTTCACCACAAACGAATGCACCTGCACCTTGGTTGATATGTAAATTGAAAGAGAAGTCTGTTCCTAAAATGTTGTCGCCAAGCAAGCCTAATTCCATAGCTTGTGCGATTGCATTTTTAAGTCTTGCAACAGCCTTTGGATATTCAGCACGAACGTAAATATAACCATCGTTTGCACCGCAAGCAAAACCTGCGATAATCATACCTTCGATTAAGCGATGTGGGTCGTCTTCCATAACAGAACGGTCCATAAACGCACCTGGGTCACCTTCGTCACCATTACAAACAACGTATTTTGGGAAGTTGTTTTGTCTTGCAACTTGGCTCCATTTTTTGCCAGCAGGGAAACCACCACCGCCACGGCCACGAAGACCAGATTCGCTTATTTCATCGATAACTTGTTGTGGGGTCACGTCAAAAATAACCTTTTCAAGTGCGGTATAGCCACCCATTGCCAAATATTCTTCAACAGAAGTTGCGTCAATCTTGTCGCAGTTGTCAAGAATAATTCTTGTCTGTTTTTTATAGAAAGGAATTTCTTTTTGTTCTTTGTAAATCTTGCCATCTTGTGTGTAAACAAGTCTTTCAACACATTCGCCACCAACGATGGTTTTTTCAATGATTTCTTCACAGTCTTCTACTTTAACTTTGATATAAAGCCAGCCTTGTGGTTCAATTCTTACCAATGGGCCAACTTCGCAGAAGCCGTGACAACCACTTTCTTTAAGTCTAACACTGTCGCTATGTGGTTCTTTTTGAAGTTCAAGAGAAAATTGAATGCCTTTCTCTTTCATAATTTGAGCGAATTTATCGTAAATTTTGAGTGCACCTTTTGAAACGCAACCTGCACCAGCACAAACAATAATTCTCTTGTTTTCAGCGTCCATTCTTGCTTTTACTTGTGAACGCAAAGCTTGTAATTCTTGTCTAGATTTAAGCATTATTTACCCTCCTTTTCTTTAATAGAGTTTAGAAGAGCGACTGCTGATTCTGGAGTCATTGTAGGGTAAATTTCGCCGTTTAAGGTGATTGCAGGTGCAGATGAACAAGCACCAAGGCAAGCAACCGTTTCAACGGTAAACAACATATCGTCTGTCGTTTTCTTTTCTTCCGATAAACCTAATTCCTTACGCAATGCTTCTAAAATAGGAATTGAGTGACGAACGTGGCAAGCAGTTCCATCGCAAACTTTAATGATATACTTTCCTTTTTGTTCTAATGAAAAGTTTTCATAGAAAGTTGCAACACCGAAAATTTTTGCCTCGCTTATGCCAAGTTTTTCAGATAAATAAGGGAAAATTTCCTTTGGCAAGTATCTGTAATGTTCTTGTGCAGTTTGTAAAATGGCAATTAAAGATTTTTCTTCATTACCAAATTCTTTAATCGCACTGTCTAGTATAGTATAATCAAACATACATTTCCTCCGTTTGTTTTTTTACTTTCTTTTTTACATAATTTAATCGTCCAAAATAAATTTCGGGCGATTAAACTTGTCTTTTTTATTCTTATTTATTCAAATATTCATCGATTGCTTTAGCAGCCGTTTTACCAGCACCCATAGCAAGAATAACTGTTGCAGCACCTGTCACGGCGTCGCCACCAGCGTAAACTGCTTGAACAGAAGTTAAGCCGTTTTCATCAGTGATGATACCACCGTGCTTATTAACTTCTAAACCTTCAGTCGTTGACTTAATAAGTGGGTTTGGTGATGTGCCAAGAGCCATAATAACAACGTCTGCTTCAATATCAAAGTCACTGCCTTTAACTTCAACAGGGCGTGCTCTGCCTGATGCATCTGGTTCCGAAAGTTCCATTTTTACGCAAGTGATTGAACTTGCCCAACCATTTTCATCACCGTTGATTTTAACTGGGTTTGTTAAAAGGTCAAAAATGATACCTTCTTCCATAGCGTGTTCAACTTCTTCTTTTCTTGCAGGAAGTTCGTTAAGTGTTCTTCTGTAAACGATATGAACGTCACCACCCAAACGTTTAGCACATCTTGCAGCATCCATAGCAACGTTTCCGCCACCAACTACAACAACTTTCTTGCCACGCTTAATTGGTGTGGTCGCATCGTCTTTATATGCTTTCATAAGGTTGATACGGGTTAAGAATTCGTTTGCTGAATAAACGCCGTTTAAGTTTTCACCAGCAATGTTCATAAATTTAGGAAGACCTGCACCAGAACCAACGAAAACAGCCTTAAAGTCATATTCCTTAATAAGTTCGTCAATCGATAAAACCTTACCGATAACCATATTTGTTTCAATCTTAACGCCTAAATCTTTCAAAGTGTCGATTTCTTTTTGAACAATGCTCTTTGGAAGTCTGAATTCAGGAATACCGTAAACCAAAACACCGCCAGCCAAGTGGAAGGCTTCAAACACGGTCACTTCATAACCTTTTTTAGCAAGGTCGCCAGCACAGGTTAAACCTGATGGGCCTGAACCGATAACTGCAACTTTAATTCCGTTTGATTCAGGCTTAACAGCCTTTTCTTTGCAGTTAGCGTTGTGATAGTCTGCAACAAATCTTTCTAACCTACCGATTGCAACAGGTTCGCCTTTAATGCCACGAACACAATATTTTTCACATTGAGATTCTTGTGGGCAAACTCTACCACAAACTGCTGGAAGTGAAGATGATTCAGAAATGATTTGATATGCACCTTCAAAGTCCCCTTCTTTTACCTTTGCAATAAATTCAGGGATATGTACCATAACAGGACAGCCTGAAATACAAGGTTTGTGTTTACAGTTTAAGCATCTTTCTGCTTCATCCATTGCTTGTTCTGGGGTATAACCCAAAGCAACTTCATCAAAGTTCTTATTTCTAACGTCTGCCTCTTGATGTGGCATAGGATTTTTCTTTAAAGACATGTTTGGCATAATTATTTAACCTCCTTTTTGAAAAGGTTGCAAGTTTCTTCGTACTTATGTCTTTCCCATTCTTTATAACTTGCACCACGTTTCATAGCCTCGTCAAAGTCAACCAAGTGTCCGTCAAATTCTGGCCCGTCAACGCAAGCGAATTTGGTTTCGCCACCAACGGTTAATCTGCAACCACCGCACATACCCGTTCCGTCAATCATAACAGGGTTCATACTAACGATTGTTTTAACGCCGTATTCTTTGGTGAGCCTGCAAACAAATTTCATCATAATAACAGGTCCGATAGC
>CAJGDO010000019.1 GCA_904502225.1 uncultured Clostridia bacterium | reverse complement strand
TTTCTAATGCTCTAATAACCCTTTTTAAGTCGTTGTAATGTAGTTTTAAGGCACTTTCTTTATCAAGTTCAAGCAAGATGTTATAAACGTATTCATTTCCTTTTTCACTTGCAAGTTTGTTATATTTTTCCCTTATTTCCAAATTTGGCTGACCATTTCCATAAGATAAATCGTATAAAATTGAATTGATATAAAAACCTGTTCCGCCACATACAATAGGAACTTTACCCTTATTTATGATATCTAAAATTATTGGTTCTGCAATTTTTTTATAATCGCTAACCGAAAAGGTTTCAGTTGGCGAAACAACGTCAATAATATGGTGTTTTACACCTTGCATTTCTAATAGCGTAGGCTTTGCTGTGCCGATATTTAAGCCTTTATAAATATACATAGAATCGGCTGAAACAATTTCGCTATCAAAAAGTTTGGCACACTCTATCGCCAAATCGCTTTTTCCCGACGCTGTAGCCCCGCAAATTATAATAATTTTATCTTTTATACTATTCTCTTGAACCATTTATCAATTTCCATTTTGGTAATTTTAATTACAACAGGTCTGCCGTGTGGACATTTTATACCAATATTTTCTTTTAATTTTATAAGTAATGCGTCAATCTCTAACTGGCTTAATTTATCGCCTGCTTTAATTGCAGATTTGCAAGCCTTTTGTGCTAATTTATCAACCAATAGGTCGTTGACGGTAAACGTCTTTAATTGGTTTAAATCAGATAACACGTCATCAAAAAAGGCTTTTATATCCATATTTACTAAAAACGTTGGAATTGCAGAAACCTTAAAGGCGTTTGTGCCAAATTCTGATATTTCAATACCTAATTTATTTAATACTTCCATTTTTGAAAGTAAAAAGTCATATTCGGCATTGTTAACATTTAACACGTATGGAATTAAAAGTGGTTGACAATCAATTTGCATATTTTTAACGCCATCACAAAGTTTATCAAACAAAATTCTTTCGTGGGCTGCGTGTTGGTCTGCAAAATATAAATCTTCCCCATCTTCAAAAATCAAATAGCAATTTAATGCTTGACCAACGTATCTTATTTCTTTTAATGAAGTTAAGGTTGATTGCTCAATTTTTTGTTCGGCTTTCTTTAACTCTTCTTTTTGTTTTTCAAGATTTTCTAAAAACAATTTATTTTCAGCGAAAATATCAATGGCACAATCATTAGTTAAAGGTTTTTCATCTTCAAACTTAATCGAACTTGCCTTAAATTCTGAATCGTGGAAAGAAACAGTTAAAGGTTTTTTAGGTAATTGTGTATTATGTTTGACATAATCGCTTATGTTTTCGTTATTATTTTGCTTAATTTCATTATGATTGTTTACAATTATGTTTAATGCCTCGCTACTTCCGTCTAAAACTTTTGAAATAACTGAATAAATGGCTCCATAAACAATTTGGTTGTTTGCAAATCGTACGTCCAATTTGTTTGGATGTACGTTTACGTCTACTATTTCACTTGGAAGTGTTATTCTTAAAACATAAAAAGGATATTGCCTTTTCATCATATATGGTGCATATGCATTAGAGATTGCAGATGCAACCGTTTGGTTTTGCACAAACCTTCCATTAATGAAAGCAGTTTGATAACTTCTGTTCCCTTTTGAAAAATGGTGTTTTGCAACGTATCCATCAATTTGAATGCCATTTTTATTAGCATTTACTAAAAAGCAATCATCAATTGTTTTAACGCCATAAACACAGGCAATAGCACTGTCAAACCCGTCACCGAAAGATTGATAAACAACTTTGCCATCAGCAGTGTATTTAAATGAAATTGTTGGATTTCCCAATATAAAACGTGCAACGGTAGATGAAATTTCACTTTCTTCTGACTTTTCAGAACGCAAAAACTTTTCTCTAACAGGTGTATTGTAGAACAAGTTTTTAACTGTAATAATTGTCCCGTTTGTTGTTGGCTCATCGGTAATTGCCGAGATTTCGCCACCGTCAGCATAAATGGTTGCACCCATTTCTTGTTCTTGAGGTTTTGACAAAATAGAAATTTTCGACACCGAAGCAATACTTGCAAGAGCCTCACCCCTAAAACCTAACGAAGTAATATTATCTAAATCTTTAAGAGTGGCAATTTTACTTGTTGCGTGTGGCAACAAAGCCTTTTTGAGTTCGCTTTTTTCGATACCAAACCCGTCGTCAGAAATTTTAATTAATGAAATACCACCGTTTTCAATCTCAATTTCAATATTTTTGGCACCTGCATCAATAGAGTTTTCAACAAGTTCTTTAACAACTGAAAATGGCCTTTCAACAACCTCGCCTGCGGCTATTCTGTTATAAATTTTACTGTTTAGTAAATTTATCTTCATAATTATTTATCCTTAATTTTTTCTTGCAAATCGAACAAAACATTAAACGCTTGCATTGGTGATAAATTATTAAAGTCAAGTTCGCTTATAATTTTTTCAACTTCGGTCATTTCTATCTTTTCAACCGAACTATTTAGATTTTTATTTTGACTAAACGAAATGCTTGAATTTTCTAATTTTTTAAGAATTTGTTTTGCTCTATCTATAATTGGTTTATCCACACCAGCAAGGTCAGCAACCTCAATACCAAAACTTCTATTAGTGCCACCACGCATAATTTTACGCATAAACACAATTCCGCCTTGCAATTCTTTAACGGTCACTTTATAATTCTTAACGCCATCTAAAACGCCTTCGAGTTCGGTTAGTTCGTGATAATGTGTTGCAAAAAGCGTTCTTGCTTTAATATTTTTTGTAATATATTCAACAACAGCCCAAGCAATACTCAACCCGTCGTAAGTGCTAGTTCCCCTTCCAATTTCGTCTAAAATTAAAATGCTGTTTTCGGTTGCATTGTTTAAGATGCTTGCCATTTCAGACATTTCAACCATAAAAGTACTTTGGTCAGAGATAAGGTTGTCACTTGCACCAATTCTGGTGAAAATCCTATCGCTTATAGGGATTTCTGCGTGTTTTGCAGGCACAAAACTGCCAATTTGTGCCATTAAGGTTATCAATGCAATTTGTCGCATATAAGTACTTTTACCAGCCATATTTGGCCCTGTTAAAATCACCGTTCTATTCTCATCATTATCTAAAACGCAATCGTTAGGAATAAACTTCTGCTTTGAAATTTTTTCAACAACAGGGTGTCTACCATCAATGATATTTAACCTATTGCCAAAGTCCAAAATTTCAGGCTTGCAATAATTATTTTCCTTTGCAACCGTTGCTAAAGCGTTTATAACGTCAATTTCAGCAATGGAATCGGAAGTTAATTGCAATCTATCGATAATTGACCTTAAATGCTCTTTAATCGTGTTATATAAGTTGGCTTCAAGTTGCAAAGCCTTTTCTTCGCTTGATAAAATTTTAATTTCTAATTCTTTTAACTCGTCGGTTATATAACGCTCTGCATTAGAAAGCGTTTGCTTTCTTTGATATTCATAAGGCACTTTATCCTTAAACGAGTTTGTGACTTCAATATAATATCCAAAAACTCTATTGTAGCCTATTTTAAGCGTTTTAATTCCCGTCTTTTCACGCTCTTCATTCTCAATTTTAGCAATTGTACTCTTGCTATTTTTGCCTAAACTACGCAAATCGTCTAATTCTTGGTTAAACCCTTCTTTAATATACCCACCGTCTTTCATATTTGAAGGTGGCTCATCAACGATTGCGTTAGCAATAAGTTCAACTGTTTGGTTAAAATCATATATATCAGCCAATAAACTGTTGATAAAGTCAGAGTTTAACCCCAACAAATTAAATTTAAGGCTTGGTAAAACTTCTAAAGAAGTCTTTAATGCCAAACAATCTCTTGGCAAAACGTTCCCGCCTGAAATTTTGCCCGTTAAACGTTGAACGTCCCTAATTGAAGACAACAAGTTTGTTAATGTTTGCCTTGTTAAAGTTGCGTTAAACAAGCATTCAACAGCATCAAGCCTATAATTTATTTTTTCCTTGTTTAATAATGGCGATAAAATAAGGTTTTGAAGTTTTCTTGCCCCCATACTTGTTTTGGTTTTATCTAATAGCCAAAGAAGTGAGCCGTAAGTTTTTCCGTCACGAATAGTTTTAACCAATTCTAGATTGCGAATTGCGTTAATATCAAGTGCCATAACGTCATTATCGTTTTCACGCTTTATTTTATTTATATTAATTAACGTTTGCTTTTGGGTTTGATTTAAGTAAGACACAAGTGCCCCGCAAGCACAAATGCACTCTGTTTCATCTTCAATACCAAAAGCATTAAAGTTCAAAATGTTAAACTGTTTTTTAAGAACTGCTGTTGCATTATTTAAATTGAATTCACTTTCAGTAAAACTGCTAAATTTAGGCAAAATTCCGTGCTTCACCAATGGCAAGTCGGCAAACTTTTCGCTCAAATATTCATTAGTAATAATTTCAACAGGGCTTACTCTAACCAAAGCGTCAAGCAACTCGTTATTTGACTTTTCGCTTGTAAATTTTTTAACAAAAAATTCACCCGTTGAAATGTCTGCCCACGCCAAAGCAAGTTGGTTATTTTTTGCATAAATTGACGCAAGATAATTGTTTGATTTTTCGTTTATAAGTTCATTATTTGTAATCGTGCCTGCTGTTGCTACTCTAACAACTTCTCTATTTACCAATTCCTTTCCATTTGGCTCGGTGGTTTGCTCACAAATTGCAACCTTTTCGC
Source organism: uncultured Clostridia bacterium (assembly GCA_904502225.1). Lineage (GTDB taxonomy): Bacteria > Bacillota > Clostridia > Christensenellales > Borkfalkiaceae > UBA1259. The sequence continues at coordinate 18,940 of CAJGDO010000019.1, read as the reverse complement.
CACAAGAGAGAAGTTTTGAAATATATAAGTCGGCAGCGTGAAACGGAACACCACACATTGGTGCCCTTTCTTCTAACCCACAATTTCTGCCCGTTAAGGTTAAGTCAAGGAGTTTTGATGCTTTTATCGCATCATCGAAAAACATTTCGTAAAAATCGCCAAGGCGATAAAAAACAATGCAATCCTTGTATTCTTCTTTAACGCTTAAATAATGTTTCATCATTGGTGATAAATCATTCATAATTAACCCACTTTTTAATTAACTTTTTGTCCCATAAGGGAAATTCCGCCTGCTGAAAGGACTTTAACTGAAACAAATTCCCCTAAATCTTGTTCATTACCCTCAAAATAAAGCATTCTGCCATAAGTATCACGGCCAAGATACATATTTTTCTTTTGGTCAAAACCTTCGCAAAGCACTTCAACAACCTTGCCAATATAATTTTCAGATTGTTTCCTATTTATTGAATTTTGCAAATCAATCAATTTCATAATACGTTCTTTTGAAACGTTTTCATCAACCTGCCCGTCCATTTTATCGGCTGGCGTACCTTTTCGCCTTGAATAAACAAAGGTAAATGCCCCTGCAAAACCAATTCGATTAACCACGTCAACAGTATCTAAAAAATCTTCTTCTGTTTCGGTTGGGAACCCAACCATAATATCAGAAGTGATTGCAATATCTGGGATATATTTTCTTAACAAATCAATTTTATCAAAATAGTCTTCCCTTGTGTATTTTCGGTTCATAAGTTTTAGAATCCTATTTGAACCGGCTTGAATTGGCAAATGTATTCTTTTGCACACTTTATCGCTGTTTGCAAGAGCCTTTATTAATTTTTCAGACAAATCTTTTGGGTGGTTTGTCATAAAACCAAGCCTAAACTTTTTATCAATCTTTGATATTTCGGTTATTAAATCGGCAAAATCAACGTCCCCTAAATCGTTTCCGTAAGAGTTTACGTTTTGACCAAGCAAGGTTATTTCTTTATAGCCTTCATTTATTAACTCTTTGCACTCATTGACAATATCGACTAATTTTCTACTTCTTTCTCTACCCCTAACGTAAGGGACGATACAATACGTACAGAAATTGTTGCAACCATAAGTGATATTAACCCACGCATTTGGGAAACTTGTTCTTGTTTTTGGCGTTCCTTCTTTTATTTGTTGCTCTTTTTCCAAGATTTCAAGCACAGGTTTTTTTTGTAAAAGTTTTTTTTGCAAAAGCGTTTTAAAATCTTCTAAATTATGTGTTCCAAAAATTATATCAATAAAAGGGAATTTTTTAATTAATTGTTCTGCATAACCTTTTTGTTGGGTCATACATCCGCCGACTGCAACAATTAAATCCTTATTTTGTTTTTTAAGTTTCTTTAATGCCCCAATATTTCCGTCCGCCCTGTCTTCTGCATTTTCTCTTATGCAACAAGTATTAAACAGTATAATGTCCGCATCTTTTTCACATTCTGACGCACTATATCCTAACGAAGTTAAAATACCTGCAAGTTTTTCAGACTCGTGCACGTTCATTTGACAGCCATATGTAGTTATATAATATTTCTTCATTTTAGTACTCATAGTATATATAATAACTTATTATTATATATTTGTCAATTTATAAAATGCTTATTTGTATAATATATATCCACTTTTACATACTAAATTATATGAAAAAAGCGTTGAAAATTTTTATTTTGATATTTGGTTTAGTTTTAATTTTTATTTTGGGTTTTATTATTTATGTAAACTCAATTACAGCAAACATCAACCTTGACACTGAAAAATTAATCAGTTTTGATAGAAGTTTAACCTTTTATGACAACGATTATTCTGCAATTTTAGAACAATCTAACGGAAGAAATTTGGTTGAAATTGACTTAATTATGCCACATACCCTAAACGCTTTTGTTTCGATAGAAGATAAAAGATTTTATAACCATAACGGCATTGATTATAAAGGCCTTTTAAGAGCAACCTTAAACAACGTTAAAAGTTTTACTTTTAAGGAAGGTGCGTCGACCATCAGTCAACAATTAATTAAAAACACGCACCTATCAAATGAAAAAACTATAAAGCGAAAACTTATTGAAATTAAACTTGCAAAACAACTTGAGAAAAAATATACAAAAAAAGAAATTTTAGAAAAATATTTAAACACAATTTATTTTGGCGAAAACACTTATGGAATAAAAAACGCCAGTAAGTTATACTTTAATCAAAGCGTTGAAGATTTGTCTATAAACCAAAGTGCAATGCTTGCTGGCTTAATAAATGCACCGAGTTATTATTCACCTTATAAAAACTATGAAAAATGTATGCAACGAAAGGACGTTGTCTTAAAGCAAATGTTATCGCAAGGTTATATTAGTAAACAGCAATTTAATCAAAATTATAATAAAAACGTTGAAGTTTGCCAGACAAATAGCGTTAATCACGGCTATTATTATATGGCAAAACAAGAATTGAACGAAATTATAAGCAGATCGCCTTATGACGCAAAATCGTTAAAAATTTATACCTATTGCGACACTGAATTGCAAAATAATTTAGAAAATAAATTAAGAAATAACACAGTAGATGCACACAAATCTGCTGTTTTGATAAACAAAAATGGTCAAGTAAACGCTTATTTTTCAACTTGTGGCGACGTTCAACGCCAATTAGGTTCGGTAATAAAACCTCTTGTTTCTTATGCTCCTGCAATCGAATTAGATTTAGTGCATTCAGCAACAAAAATTTTAGATGAAAAAACCGATTTTAACGGTTATACACCTAAAAATTTTAATAATCAATATTACGGCAACCTTTCGGTTAAGGATTCTCTTTCTGTAAGTTCTAACGTTTGTGCAGTCAAACTATTAAACTACGTTGGAGTTGAAAAAGCGACTAGTTATCTTAAAAAATTAAATATTCCACTATCAAATAGCGATAATTCACTAGTTTTAGCACTGGGTTCTTTCGATAAAGGCGTTAAACTCTCTGAAATCACAAGTGCATATTCGGTTTTCAACGATAATGGTTATTATTCTTCGCCTAAATTTATTAAAAAAATTGTTGATAATAAAGGAAAAGTTATATATCAAGATACAGTAAAAAAAGAAAAAGTTTTTGATGAGGCAACCATTTCAATAATGAACGATATGATGCAAAATAACGTAAAAAATGGCACTGCTAAAAAGTTGTCATTTTGTAATAAAACATTGTACGCAAAAACGGGAACTGTTGGTTATGAAAAAGCAAACACTGATGCTTACACAATTTCATATAACGCCAACCATATTTTAGGGGTTTGGATTGGAAATAAAGAAAATTCATTTTTGGATAACTCTATAACGGGTGGCAACACCCCTGCTATAATTTCAAGCCAAATTTGGAACGACATTATCTATGACAAAGGCGTTAAAGAAGAAATAGAATTATCTGATAAGGTTAATCAAGTTTATATTGATAAAATTAGTTATGAAGAAAATGGTAAAATAGTTTTGGCAGATGAAATATCGCCAAATAGATATAAAATCAAAACCTTAATTAAAGGCAAGATAAACAGTTTGCAAAAATCTTCACGGTTTTCTTCCCCTATGATTGAAAAGCCACAAATATTAGTAAATAACAATAGTATCGAGATACGATTATGTCTGACACAATACTATGATGCACTTGTTTTTAGAGAAGAAAACGGAAAAAAAGTTAAAGTATATGATACTAAAAACAATAATAAAAGCATTTTTATTGATAAAGAAATTAAAGAAAACAGAACCTACACTTATTCTGTTATACCCTACTACTCTTGCGATAATAAAACCTATTATGGAAAGGAAATTGTTTTAAGCAAAATTAAATCGCCAACAAATATTGTTGGCGATTGGTGGAACGAATAATGAAATTAAAAAGTATATTTTTCAACGTTTTTAAACGCTTGTTCAATTAAGCCTTCTATATCAAGTTTGCTTTCGGCTTTGATAACCTTTTCAAGATTTGGCTTAATTGCAGGATATTTTGGTAAAAAGACTGTGCAACAATCTTCGTAAGGTAAAATTGACGTGTCATAAGTGTCAATCTTTTTGGCAATATCAATTATATCAAGTTTGTCAAAAGCGATTAACGGTCTTAAAACAGGCATTGTGACGACAGAATTTGATGACGTTATGCTTTCAATGGTTTGGCTTGCAACCTGCCCTAAACTTTCCCCTGTGATAATTGCTTGGTCACCTTGTTGTTTAGCAAGCCTTTCTGCAATTCTCATCATAAATCTTCTCATAATGGTTATCATAAATTCTTCTGGGCAATTTTCGTGTATTGCTTCTTGAATATGGGTAAAGGAAACAACGAATAAATTTATGCCACCGTTATATTCGCCAACCTTTTTTGTTAAATCAATAACCTTTTCTTTTGCCGCTTCGCCAGTATATGGAAAACTGTGGAAATGCAAACAATTTAGTTTCATACCACGCTTACAAGTCATATAACCCGCAACAGGGCTGTCTATACCGCCAGAAATAAGCAACAAGCCTTTTCCGGCAGAGCCAACAGGCATTCCGCTTAAACAAGGGATAACGTCTGTATAAACAAAGGTTTTTCCATCTTCTCTAATATCAATATAAACGCTAAAAGACGGATTTTTTACGTCAACACTGATTTTATCGCCATAAAGACTTAAAAGTTTGCCACCGATAAGCATAGAAGTTTCCATTGATGATGGCGAAAAAGTTTTATCTGCCCTATTAGTGATAACCTTAAACGTGCCTTCTTTATCCTTACATAAAAATGAAACGGCATCAAAAATCTTGTCAAAATCGTTTTCAACAACAAGTGCTTTACTAAAAGTATGAACACCAGCAATCTTATGCAATTTTTCAGCTATTAATTCATAGTCAAATTCATTATAATCTTCAATTAAATACCTACTATGCATTGTTGTGAATGTAAAATCGAATTCTTTTAATGAATTTTTAATGTTTTCTTTAAGCATTTTTTCAAAATAGCCACGATTTTTACCTTTAAGGTGAATTTCGCAGTATCTAATAATTATCGCACTTTTCATTAGCCTAGTTTTCCTTTTAATTTTTCTACTGTACTATTTATCAATTGTATTGCAGTTAAGCACTCTTCTTCGGTTGAATCTGTTGAAAAACTTATTCTTATAACCCCGTCAAGCGTCAAATTATCATAACCGCAATTTTCTATAACTCTACTAAACCTATTCTTTGATGAACAAGCCGAACCATTGCCAACAATAACCCCTTCCTTTTCTAATGCATGCATGACAATTTCGCCACGAACGCCTTTTGCAGATACAGTAAATATATATGGACTGCAATTTTCACTTGAAATAAAGGTAAACAAGTTTTTATCAAGTTTTTCACGGAATAATTGGTTTAATTTGTTTGCTCTGTTATAATTTTCTAATAAATTTGAATATTTTTCTTGCCCAGCGTAATCAAAAACTTTAATTCCAAAAAGGTTTTCGGTGCCACTTCTAATTCCATTTTCTTGCCCACCGCCAAAAATCATTGGTGGAACGTTTAGATTTTTTCTTTTTATAAGTGCACCAACGCCCTTTAAGGCATTTATTTTATGGGCACTAATAGAATAAAGGTCTATTTCCTTACTTAATGAAAAAGGAATTTTGCCATATGCTTGGACGCCATCAACGTGAAAAATTATGTTTTTATTAAGTGTTTTAACAGTCCTTGCTATTTTATTAACGTCGTTTATTCCACCCGTTTCATTGTTTACGTGAACTATTGAAACAAAATCGACTTGGTTATTTTTAACAAAATCATAAAGTTCGGTTTCGTTTACTGTGCCATCACTATTAAGGTTTATAAAGTTTACCGTATGCCCACGCCTTTTTAACTCTAAAAAACTTTGATAAACGGCAGAATGTTCGCCTTTATCAGTTAAAAAACTTCCCCTTTTAAGCGAAAAAATTGCCAAATTGTCGCTTTCAGAACCGCATGAAGTAAAAACAACCTCGTGATTTGTTGCGTGCAAATTCTTTAATATGTTTTCTTTTGCTGCCTTAATTTCTCTTGCACAATTTAATCCGCCAACATACAACGCAGATGGATTAAAAAAGTTTTCACTGTTAAAAATTTGTGCCTTTTCTAATGCAGAATTAGACGGTTTTGTTGTGGCGGCATTATCAAGATAAATCATTTTTTCCTTAACAACTCCTCTTCTAAAACGGTTTTTTTAGAGAATTTTAATATGTTTTTAATAAAAGTCTCGGTGCATTCAAATATCATAAGTTGTTTTTGCCCATTAACGTTTGCAACGATATAATAAAAATCCTTATTCTCTGCTGGAAGGTCGTTTTGAGTGAATATTTGTTTATTTATACCCACCATTTCGCCGTAATAAGCAAAGGTTTTGCTAGCATATAACCCAAGTTTTTCAATACAACTTGTGTCAAAGGCAATTATAAATCTTCTTTTCACGTTTTTAATAACTTTTGATACTCTTATTTCGCCCGAAATAAAAGTATAATCATAATCTACGTAAAACCTATTTTTAAATATACCAAACAATATAGCCGACGCTAAAAACACTGCAGTTGGCAACAAATAAAAAATAAAGTCAAAAACCAAATTATTAACGTCTAAAACATATAAATATACAAAGGCAACAGTCCAAATTATAATTAAGCAATAAAAGAATATTGAAATCCCCTTAAAAAAATTATATTTTTTAGTTGAACTTTGTGCGTTTTGAACTAAAGCACATTCTTCATAAAATAATTCTTGCATAATAATTTAGGCACAATATCGTTATTTAAGTTTAACGATAGTCACGCCATTTTCTCCTTCTCCGTATTTTCCACGCCTAAATTCGGCAACGTTTTTATTACCTTTTAGATAATTTCTTATAGATTTAAGCAAAATTCCTTCACCAACGCCGTGAATAATCTTAACTTCTTCTAAATTATTAACGATTGCTTGGTCAATAAAAAACTCAACTTCGGTCAATGCTTCAAGTTCTTTTTTACCAACAACGTTTATTTCGGTTTTAGGCAAAACGTTAAGCGTTTGGCGATAAATTTTAATGTTTTTATCTTTATTTTCGCTATCGGCTTGTGAATTAAACAAATCGTCAATCTTAACTTTTGTTTTAATGTTTCCAATTAAAACGTCCGCCTCGTTTTTAGACTGTTTGAGCGATAAAAGTTTCGCATAAGCCTTTATAGACTTAACGTAAACTTTGTTCCCAACAACCAATTCCTTTAAAGTTGCTTTTTTAAGTTCAATTGGGCTATCGTCAATATCAATATTTAAATATTTGCTATTTTTAAGCCTATTTTTCAACTCATTTGCACGGAAAACTTCTTTGCTTTCTAAATCAACTGCTTTAAGAATTTTCTTCAATTCATCAATAATTTCTTCAGCATCAGCAAGTTTATCTGCGATAATTCGTTTAGTTTCGTGTTTAGCGTTAGTTGTAATTTTTTCACGCTCTTTAACGATTTTTTCTTTTTCTAAAGTAATTTCTTTAAGTTCGCTTTCTTTTTGAGCCTTAATTTTTTCTAGTTCTAAATTTAATAAATCGGCTTGTCTTCTGCTTTCTTCCGCTTTTTTTAAAACGTTTTCAAAACTTACCTTTTTATCTGACAACAACTCGGTTGCATTATCTATAATATTTTGTTCAATACCTAAAGTTTTTGCAATTTCAATAGCGTTTGAACTACCTGGAATTCCAATGTTTAACTTATACATTGGCTTCAATGTTTTTGCATCAAACTCCATTGATGCATTTTCAAGTTTTTCACTTGTTATTGCGAACTCTTTTAGCCTTGAATAGTGCGTGGTTATTATACCAAAACAATTACTGTTAAGCAATTTTTTAATTATTGCAAGTGCTAAAGCACTCCCTTCTTCAGGGTCAGTTCCCGCACCAATTTCATCAATTAAAACCAAACTGTTTGAATCAACGTTGTTTATAATATTTTTAATATTCAATATATGTGATGAAAAAGTTGATAAATTTTGCTCAATGCTTTGTTCATCGCCAATATCACAATAAATATTATTAAAAACCGAAACTTCGCTATCGTCATCGGCAGGAATATATAACCCGCTCATAGCCATAGCACATAAAAGCCCCGTCAATTTTAAGGTGACCGTTTTACCACCTGTGTTTGGTCCTGTAATTAGTAAGAAATTAAACTTTTCCCCTAATTCTAAACAAACAGGAACAACTTTATCTTTATTTATAAGCGGATGCCTACCACGTTTAATGTTGATTATACCCTTTTGATTTAATCTTGGCTTACTACATTTATTCTTAAAAGAATATTCAGCCCTTGCAAAACAACAATCAAGTTCAACAAGGTTTTCGGCATTAAACTTAAGATAATCGGCAATAACGGCAATTTTTGAAGACAAATCTGACAAAATCCTAAAAATCTCATCTTTTTCATCTAAAAGTGCTTTTTTAAGGTCGTTATTTAATTCCATAACGTGTTCCGGCTCAATAAAAACGGTTGCACCGGACGCAGATTGGTCGTGAATAAAACCTTTAACAAAATTCCTATATTCACTTTTTACAGGGATAACGTATCTATCCTGACGCATAGTGACGACGGCATCTTGCAAGTATTTACTCAACCCGCCACGCATATAAGAGTTTAATTCCGCCCTAATCCTTGCATTAATATTTGCAATGCTTTTTCTTATAGAATAAAGTTTTGGCGATGCATTATCGCTAATCTGGTCTTCAGATAAAATCTTTGACGAGATTTCATTTTCAAGTCCGTCATCAAGATAAAGCCTATCACTAATTGCTTTTAACAAAAACAATTTATCGTCGTTAACAGTTTTTAATGCATTTTTAATAATTCTTGCACTTTTTAGGTTGGAATTAACTTTTAGTATTTCGGCATTATTTAAAACAGAGCCAACCTCTACCCTTTGCAGTTCATCGGTTATATCATCAAAATAATAAACTTTTCCCGTGCTATAAGTATAAAGGTATTTAAAGGCTTCATCAGTTTTAGCCAAAAGATTTTCGACATCAGTAAAGGCCGTTAAAGGCGTAAACGATAGAATTTCGGTTTTAGAGCGTTCTAAAACAGCAAAAGCACTAACTTCTGCCAAAATCTTATCATATTCAAGTGCCTTTAACGTCTTATTCTCAATCATTATCGAAGTTCTGCTCCTAATTGATAATTCAATGATTTTAATATCTTTTTAATAATGTTATCAACTTCTTCCACGTTAAGTGTTCTATCTTCAGCAACGAAAATTAGGTTGAACGCCATGCTCTTTTTGCCTTCACCAATTTGTGCACCTTCATAAATATCGAAAAGTTTAATGCTTTCCAAATATTTCCCGCTTGCCTTTTTAATCATTTCTTCAACTGTTGCACAAGGCACGGTTTTGTCAAGGATAACCGCCAAATCCCTTTCAATTGATGGGAATTTAGATATGGCTTTTGCAACGATTTTTTGGTTAAACACTTTTTCTAATTTACTGTAATAAATTTCCCCACCAAAAACAGGTTTATCCGCATCAAGTTTATCAATAATTGTTGGGTGAATTTGACCAATATAACCAACGTTTTCGCCATTGATAATAATTTCTGCACCACGTGTTGGGTGTAAAAATGGCTTTTTAGATGCAAGGTATTGAACGTTTTGTCCATTACAGAAAACGTTTATAATACCTTCAACAACGCCTTTAAGCGTAAAGAAATCTTCATCTTCGCCAAACACTGCTAACGACAAAATTTCGTTTTCAACAGGCAATTCTTTTAATGGCAATTCTTTTGGATTATAAACCTTTGCAAGTTCAAACAACCTACCATTATAATTTTTTCTATTTAAGTTGTTGCAAGCACTTCTTATTGCTGATGGCAAGAGTGAAGTTCTCATAACAGCCAAATCTTCGCCAAGTGGGTTTAACAACTTGATAAACTTATGTTCATCAGCATTTTTATCTAATCCAAACAAATCATATTCTTTTTCAGACACGAATGAATAGTTAATCATTTCATTAAATCCATAACCAACTAAAAGATTTTTCAACTCGCCGTGCGATTTTTGTTGTTCGTTAAGTCCACCATTTGTTATAGCAGAAGTTTTTAATAAAGTTGGCGTGATTTTATCATAACCATATTCTCTAATAATTTCTTCGGCAATATCAGGGTAACTATCCATATCTTCTCTATATAATGGCACGACAACTGTTAGTTTTTCACCATCAATTTCTGCCTTAAAGCCAAGGCGTGACAAAATGCATAAAATTTCATCGTTTGGAACAGTGATACCTAAAACACCGTTTACCTTTTCAACAGTCGTTTCAATAACCTTTTCTTTAATTTCCCCTTCAAACAAGTCGTAATTATCGCAAGCGATTTTACCGCATTTTAATGTATCTATTAAATTTAATGCTCTTTTTAAGCCAATTTCAACCGAATAAAAATCAACGCCTTTTTCATACCTTGAAGAAGCATCAGTTCTTTGACCTAATTGTTTTGAAGTTTTTCTTACGTTATCCCTTGCAAATTTTGCACATTCAAATACTATGTTTTTGGTATTGTCTTTAATTTCACTGTTTAAGCCACCCATAACGCCAGCCAAAGCAACAGGACGGACAGCATCACAAATAACAAGGTTGTTTTCTGATAAAGCAAATTCTTTTTCGTCAAGCGTGATAATTTTTTCATCGTTATTAGCACGTCTAACTATAATTTTATTATCAGTTAAGTCGTTTAGGTCAAATGCGTGCATAGGTTGTCCAATTTCTAAAAGCACGTAGTTGGTAATGTCAACAATATTATTTATTGACCTTAAACCCATAGATGAAAGTCTCCTTTTAAGCCATCTTGGTGACTGTTCAATCTTAATATCCTTAACTGCATGTGCAGAATATCTTGGGCATAAATCATATGCTAAATTTTCAACCGAAATAATATCTTTTGTGCTTATATTTTGGTCAACCGTATATGTTAAATCAGGCATTTTAAGTGGTTTGTTTAAAACTGCAGCCACTTCACGTGCCAAACCTAAAATCGATTGACAATCTGGGCGGTTTGCAGTGACGTTTATGTCAAACATAACGTCTTCTATTTCTAATAATTCTTTAACTTCTACGCCGAGTGGGAACTTTTCGTCAAGAATTAAAATTCCGTTAAACGACGCACCTTCATACCAGTCGTCATTAATACCCAACTCTTCCCCACTACAGAACATTCCGTATGATGGCAAGCCACGAAGTTTGCCCGTTTTAATTTTTTCACCGTTATTAAGGGTTGAGTTATCTAATGCAACAGGAACAACTGCACCAACAAAAACGTTTGTTGCAGCCGTTATAATTTGTAAATTTCCGTGTTCGCCAGCATCAACTTGACAAACAGATAATTTGTCAGCCTCTGGGTGTTTTTCTATGCTTAAAATTTTACAAGTCACAATACGATTGATGTGCTTTGCAACATAAGTCATTTCTTCAACTTCAAAACCACAAGAAAATAATTTATCTTTTAATTGTTCTGGCGAACAATCTATATCAACATATTCTTTTAACCAAGAGAGTGGTGCTTTCATATTATTATCTCCTATTGAATTGTTTTAAGAACTTAACGTTATTTTCAAACAACGTTCTAATGTCTGAAATGCCGTATTTAATCATGGTAATACGTTCAATACCTAAACCAAACGCTAAACCAGAATAAACGTTAGAATCTATCCCGCTCATTTCCAAAACGTTTTTATTAACTATGCCCGCACCAAGAATTTCAATCCAACCTGTGCCTTTACAAAGGCTACAACCAGCACCGTGACACTTACAACAAGTCACGTCAACTTCAACGCTTGGCTCGGTAAATGGGAAGTATGATGGCCTAAAACGAGTTTTTGTTTGTTCATCAAACATAATCTTAACAAACTCGTCAAGCAAACCTTGCAAATCGCAAAGTGAAACGCCCTTATCAACAACAAGACCTTCAATTTGATGGAACATTGGCGAGTGCGATGCGTCGTCATCTGCCCTGTAAACCCTACCTGGACTTAAAATTTTGATAGGAGGTTGTTTATTTTCCATTGTACGAACTTGCCCTGGTGAAGTATGTGGACGAAGCAAAACGTTATCAGTTATATAGAAAGTGTCTTGCATGTCCCTTGCAGGGTGGTCTTTTGGAATGTTTAAGGCTTGGAAACAATAATAGTCAGTGTCGATTTCAGGGCCTTCAAACACTTCAAAACCCATACCACAAAATGCGTCTATAATTTTATTTTTAACAATGTTTAATGGGTGCAAACTACCGCAATTATTTACTTTACCTGGTAAGGTAATATCAATAGCCTCACTATTAAACTTTTCTTGCATTTCTATTTCTTTTAATTGCAATTCTTTAGTTGCAAAAAGTTCAGTGATTTCAACCTTTAATTCATTGATAATTTTACCAAACTCTGCCCTATTTTCTGCTGGAATATCTTTCATACCCTTAAGAAGTGCCGTCACTTCGCCGTTTTTACCAAGATATTTAACTTTTAAATCGTTCAAAAGTTTAGTTGTGCCAACCGATGCAATTTCAGTCTTCGCACTGTCTTTAATTAGAATAATTTTTTCTTGCATAACTCCTCCTAAAAAAAATAAAGCACCCTATAACATAGGGCGCTTTAAAACGCTGTACCACCTAAATTCGTTTATAATTAATAATAAGTATAAACCTTTAAGATTTTATAACGGGAATCAACCGATAACACCTACTATTAGTTCAGTGCATAACTCCAAAGTGAATCGCTTGCAACCAAACAGGAATCTTTCAGCCCACGAATTCCATTCTCTAACTTTGATTAAACGCAAGTTTAGTCTTTATCATAGTCTTTAATATATGTTTAATTATAATAGTTTTTTTAAATATTGTCAAGGATTTAATAATCATTTAGTTAAATAGTCCTTCATTTAAGTATATATCTGGCACTTTGCCTATTAAAACTGTTTCACCTATTAAAACACTTGTTTTACACTCAATTTGTTTGTTGTTAAAAGGCACGCTTAAATTAATTTTGCTTATTACGTCAACGTAAATTGAATGTAAAGTTTGGTTTATTCCAACCGAAGTAAAAGTTGATGAAAAATTGCACACCACGCTTACGTTGTTTACAACCTTTACTTTAACGTTTGAGCCATACCCCGATAAAAAACTTATGCCTGTAAATGCAAAAAACGGAACGTTTACACCATTAGATATTTTATTTTTAATAAGGATTGACGTTGACGATGCTATATTTCTGTTGATTTTATTAACTTTTAGCGAGTTTGTGCTCATAAAAACTATATCGCCAGAGCCATTTTTTTCAACAATAACAAGGTCAGAATATTCTACACTATTATCAAGCGAAAGCAATACTGCCGTGTTGACTGCTTCAGCACTAACAGAATAAGAATAATCAGCACAAATATTAAATATTTGCTTACAAATAACCTTGTTATAATACAAATAAATGCTAAAAATAATAGCAAATATCAAGAATAAAGAAAAAAAACGCTTGAAACTTTTTTTCTTGCGTTTTTTATAATATATAAAATTTTCAGTACATTCAATCATACTATATAAATATTGATATAATCAAACATTTATACTTGTTTTTATGCATAAAACCAAGCAGTTATGTTGTTTTTCTTTCTTACAACAATAGAACCAATCGTCATAATCAATAGTGCAACAAAGCATATTCCTGCCATAAATACATAGTAAATTGACCAGCCAAAGTTATCCATGATTAAACCCGTTATAAAAGGCATTGAGCCAGCCGCAATTGCAGCTCCTGAATTTACAACTAACGTTGAGGTGCCAGAATTTATATAATTTTTAATTTTTACAAGCGTATATGAAGTATAACCAGCACTCATTGCTGTTGGCAAAAACTTTAACACTGCACACATAAGAATTGCAAAAATAAAACTTATATCATAGCCAAAAATCATAACGATAATTAGAATTAAAGTGATAAAAGTTAAAATACTCGCTTTAATAAAAATATTCGATGATTTATCAAAGCTATTATACATAACAATTGTTGCCAACATAGATAACAATGGCATTACCATAGTTAAAAGAATTGATAATGCGGTTGGAAAACCATGCACGTCTTTTAATAAATTTGGTATCCAGTTCCCTAATCCATAAATCAAACAGTTGGCTAAAAACGAACAACCGATTATATACGTCATAAGAAGTTTTACGTTAAAGTTTACACCTTGTGGAATAACGTATGAATTTTTTTGCACGTTTTTATCATTTGATTGATTAATATATTCAAACGAAAGTTCATCGCCTTGTTTTTTAATCTTTTCTAGAACGCCAATTTGTATAAACAAATAAATAATTGCGATTAAAAATAAAATTCCAAAGAATAAAAAAGTAAATCTCCAATCTAAAACCGCAACGAAAAACGCTGATATTGCGTATGTGACAGCGTTGCCAACCGTTGTCCCCGTTGAAAGAATTTTGTTAGTAAACGAAAGCGTTTCATTAGGAAGAAGTTTTGAAAATATGTAAACCAAACCACCCCAGCAGCCCGCTTGTAAAAATCCGTTTACTGCAAATATAAACCAAATTGTCAACAATGAATCGGTGAAAGTAATTATTGAAAAAGTTATTGCAGATAAGGCTGAAGTTATCAATAAATAATTCTTAAAATTAATTTTCGTTATAAAAAAACTTAATGCAATTTGAGATGCCGCATAGACAAAATAGTAAATAGTTAAGCCAAGCGTTGCATTTGCTTTTGTCGTCCCAAAAAAGTCGATTACTGCGGGAAGTTGTGCTGTATAAACCAATTTTATTGCAAAAACTAACAAATTAAACACATAACCCGCAAAAAGCAATTTTTTATAGTTTTTGCCATATTTATACTTATTAAAAATTGACATAATATTTATTCTCCTAACTCTGTAAACCATTTTAACACCGAAAAAATAATATGTCAACATATACACATATGATTTTAATTTTTCTTTGATTTTGACTTAAAAATTAATGAAAATAAATATCCAAAAACAATAGCCGCTGCTATACCCATTCCAGCCGCACAAATTCCGCCCGTAATTCCCTCAAAAAGGCTTTTTTTTGCACCTTTAATCGCTCCTTCAGCAAGCAGGTTTCCAAACCCGCAAATAGGCACTGTTGCTCCTGCCCCTGCAAAGTCAACCAAATATTGATATAAACCAATCGACCTTAAAAATACGCCCGCTAAAAGAAAATATACCAATATTTTTCCAGCAGTTATTTTTGTATAATTTATCAATAGTTGTGCAATTGTGCAAATAGCACCACCCACTAAAAAAACTTTTACATACATTAACACAATTTCACTCATATATTACCCTCCACAACAACAGCGTGTGCAATTGCAGGTATACTTTCGCCTTGTTGTGTTGAAACTGTTGAAAGCAAAGCACCCGTTGCAACAAGCAAAACTTTTTTATATAAACCTTTATTTAGTTTATTATAAACGTATGAATTAAAAACTAAAGCACTGCACCCTGCACCACTTCCGCCTTGATATTCTTGTTCGCAAATGTTATAAACAAGTTCGCCACAGTCAACGTGTTGCTTTTCAATATCATACCCTTTTTCCCAAATTAAATCTTTTAATATCCTTGACCCCAAAGTACCCAAATCGCCTGTAATTATAAGGTCATAATAATCAGGCGTTAAACCTGTTTCCTTAAAATGTGCAAACAAAGTGTCGCACGCTGCCGGTGCCATTGCCGCACCCATATTGTTTGCGTCAGTTATACCATAATCAACAACCCTACCAATAGTGCCAGCAGTTATCATAGGTCCAACACCGTTTGATGAAATTAAACTTGCACCCGCACCTGTAATTGTCCATTGAGATTGAGGCGGGCGGGTGTTTCCTAATTCAAGCGGATAGCGATATTGTCTTTCTGCTGACGAAAAGTGACTGCTTGAGCAACATATAACGTTGTTCATATATCCACCGTCAACCATGCTTGCACCAACGATTAATGATTCAGAAAAAGTTGCACACGCATTATAAACGCCAAGATATCCACACTTAAACTTTCGTGCAGAAAAGGTTGATGATATAATTTGGTTCAACAAGTCGCCTGCAATAATACAATCGATGTTATCTTCATCATATTTAGCATTTTTAATGCTATTTTTTATAACTGTGTATAGCATTTTTGTTTCGGCTTTTTCAAAAGTATCTTCGCCAAACATATCGTCGTTTAATTTCACTTCAAAGTATTTGTTAATACTTCCATTACTTTCTTTTGGACCAGCAACGGTAGAAGTTGCAATAATTTTAGGGTGGTTTTTAAAATAAATAGTTCTTTTCATAAAAAAATCCTGTTAAAACTTAATATAAGCAATAACAAGATTTTAATTCTTTTTATTAAAATATTCTAAACCCAATAAAATATAAAAGCCCAACAATCACGCTACTAACAATTCCAAACACAATAATCGGCCCAGCAATAACAAACATTTTTGCAGCAGTTCCATAGATAAAGCCTTCAGTCTTAAACTCTATTGCGGGCGAAACAACAGAATTTGCAAATCCGGTAATAGGCACAATTGAGCCACCACCAGCATACTTACCAATCCTATCGTAAATTCCAAGCCCCGTTAAAAATGCACCTAAAAATATCATAATCATTGAAACGTAGCCAGAAAGTTCATCGCCTGACAAATTAAAACCAAATTGTAATAAATACCTAAAAGTCTGACCTATTGAACATATCACTCCACCCACCCAAAAAGCGTGAAGCAATGTTCGTTTTTGATTAGTTTTTGGCGAAACACCTTTGACGTATTCAATATAATTTTTGTTTATAAAATCTTTATTATCTTCCATTTTTTATTTCCTTTTTAGCAAAATTATTTACCCTTGTTTCTCTTTCATCATTGTTTTTAAGCATAATAAACTCGTTATTTTTTCTCATAATTTTACTTTGCGTAAAAAAAAAGTTTTAATTCAAAAAACGAAATTAAAACTTTTGACGTATTTTTTCAATTATCTTATTTTCAAGCCGAGACACTTGCACTTGCGAAACGCCCAAACTTTCAGCAATCTCACTTTGTGTTTTATCCCTAAAATATCTTAAAATAACTATCTTTTTCTCCCTTTCGCTCAATGCATTTATAATGTTAGATAAATGCAACTTTTCAACAGTTTTTTCTTCATTATCAACATATGCGATTTTATCAATAAGTGCTTGCCCGTCTTCTTCATCTTCATATTTATCATAAATAGACAAAGGCATTTTAACGCTATCCATAGCAATAACAACCTCATCTTGCGTGATATTGAAAACTTCTGAAATATTTTGAATTGTCGGTGAAACGTTGTTTAAGGACTGATATTCATCTATATAATGATTTATTTTGTTTGCCAAAATTTTAAGCGTTCTTGACACTTTTATCGCACCGTTATCTCGCATATAACGTTTTATTTCGCCTATAATCATTGGTACGGTATAGGTTGAAAATTTTACACCAAAACTTTCATCAAAGTTTTTAACGGCTTTCAAAAAGCCTATGCAAGCGATTTGGTATAAATCATCATATTCCACGCCCTTGTTAAAAAAACGCCTTATAACGCTTTTTATAAGTGCTGAATTGCTGTCAAACAATATTCTTTTAGCATTTTCATCTTCATTTTTTGCTTTTCTTACGTAATCAAGTATTTGTTCTTGATTTAGCATCATACTCCTTACGCATCTTTACTTAATATTTTTGTCATATAAACTTTTGTCCCTAAACCATTTTTCGATTCCACCCTTACGCTATCCATAAAACTTTGCATTATGGTAAAGCCCATACCAGAACGCTCATCATCAGGTTTTGTGGTGTAAAACGGCTCTAACGCTTGCTCTATGTTTTCAATACCAACGCCATTATCAAAAATATTTATATGTACTTTATTTTCCTCAATTTCGGCTTCCATCGTTATTTCCCCACCGCCCTCTTTATAAGCGTGAACAATGGCGTTTGTCACCGCTTCGCTAACCGAAGTCTTAACGTCTGACAGTTGGGACAAACTTGGGTTCAAACTTAAAATAAAGCACGATATAACGCTTCTTGCAAAACTTTCGTTTTCAGATATCGCTGAAAAAATCACTTTCATTTTATTTTTCATATATTTCTCCTTAAATTTTAGGCATAATTTTATATAAGCCTGCAAGTTCAATTACTTTTTCAATATTTATTGATGCTCCGGATATGTATGACGGAATATTAAACTGGCTTAACTTTTTATATCTTCCTATTAACAAGCCAACACCCGTGCTATCCATAAACGATAAGCCCGACAAATCAAAAATAACTTTTTTTGTGTTTACGTTATTTAAAAGCAACTTGTCTAATATATTTTTTGCATTTGATGCAGAGCATTCATCTAATTCGCCATAAACGTATATAATTAAATTGTTTAACGTGTTCTTATATTTAATTTCCATAAAAAACTCCTTGCTTATTGAATAAAAGAATAGCATATATCGTTAGTAAAATATTGTCAATATTATGAAATTCTTGTTTACTTTTGACAAAATAAGAAAAATGATAAAAATATCAAAAAAGAAAAAACTTTTTTCAAAAAAGTGGTTAAAAACTGTTGACATTTTCCTTAAATTATTATAGTATATTATAGCGTCGTGAGTGTACGGGGTGTAGCGCAGTTGGTAGCGCACGTGGTTTGGGACCATGGGGTCGGGAGTTCGAGTCTCTTCACCCCGACCAAAAGTAAACTTGATTTTACTTCTCACTTGACGTAATCAGGGCCTTTAGCTCAGTAGGTTAGAGCGGTCGGCTCATAACCGATTGGTCCGCGGTTCGAGTCCGTGAAGGCCCACCAATCAATTATATATTTGGCCCGGTAGTACAGATGGTTAGTACGCCAGCCTGTCACGCTGGAGGTCGAGGGTTCGAGCCCCTTCCGGGTCGCCAAATGAAAATGCTTGTATTT
>CAJGDO010000018.1 GCA_904502225.1 uncultured Clostridia bacterium | reverse complement strand
TATACTTGATATGTGCCAAGCATTGAACATTACTTTATACGACTTTTTTAATGATGAATTGTTTAAGGACATAGAGTTAGAAGGAAATTATTAAAAAACAAGGCTAACGAATTTTCGTTAGCCTTTTATAATGCTTAAAATTGATTAGTTATCAAATCTTTTTTAGTTCAGATGCTATTTTTAATAGCATCTTTTGTTTTTTATCATCAAGCATTGGCGATAACATATTTACAAAATTATCTATATCGCTATTTTTAAGCGTGCCGTTTTGTTTGCCCTTTTTTGCCTCTTCATAAATGGCCTTAATTAGTTCGCTTTGGCTTTTTCCATCAAAACGCCCAGCAAGGCTTGAAACTAAATTGTATAAGTTTTTATCCATTCCGTCGGGGGCAGTGTTGTTTTTTTCTTTTTGTCCGTTTGCGAAACTGTTAAAATCTTGCATTATTTTATCTCTCCTATATTTTGCTTTCAATTTTATTGTATGTTGAACATATATTATATTGTTAGCGAGGTTATTATGGAAATATTACAATTTTTAACCGAATTTTTTAAAAACAACCAAAACTTAAAGGCCATTTTGCCCATTATTGAAATTTTAAGAAACAACAATTTTGATATAAAAAAGGCTTTATCATCGCTTACGCCTGAAATGATAAAGCCTATTGTTGAACAGTTTTCGATTGCTATAAACAACCCTAAAAATGCTTTTTATGAAAAGAGCCAAGGGCTTACGCCAATATCCAACATTGCCGACAAAGATATCGTTTATTCCTTAAACAAATATTTGTCGCAAACTTATTAGTTTAAGGTTTGCACTGCCCTTATCACTGCCGAAATGCCCTTTTCGGTGGCGTTTGCTGGATTTGGCAATATGCCAACGTTATGAATGCAAGTTGTTTTATCTGGCCACAAAATTTTTGCAGTGGTTAGTTTAACCGCACTTCCGTCAAGGAATTTATAGGTCGTTTGCATAATGCCTTTGCCGTAAGTTTTTGCAACCCCGTCGCTATTCTTTTCAACGACAAGGTTATCTATTGAAAACTTTTCGCCGTAATAAAGCATTGCACCGATTAAGCATTCTGATGCCGATGCCGTGTGTTCGTTTGCAAGCACGGCTATCTTTTGTATAAACTCATAGTTTTTGCCGTTTTCTATATAATAACTTTTGTTTTCCGTCTTGCCTTTAGAGTATGCGACAAGCGTTTTCTTGCCACCGTTATAAATCAAGTGTCTTGCCACTTTTGTAAAGTCGGTCATATATCCGCCACCGTTATTTCTTAAATCTAAAATAAGTTTAGTGCGGTTGTTGTCTTTCATACACTCAATTGCTTGTGCTAGTTGTGATGCAACGTCGCCTTCAAACCCATCTAAACGGATAAGTGCTGTGTCATCGCCCAACTGCTCAATTTTTTCACTTGCAAGTTCCACCTTTTGCATTTTGCCATCGATAACGCGGAAACTTATTCTTTTTTGGTTATCAAAATATGCAACGTAAGTCGCAAGGTATTTGTCTTTTTGCACGGCAAACGAAAGCCTTTCACCCGCTCTATCAATAGTAAACTCTACCACGTCACCCTTTTTGCATTGTGACAAAAAGTCGCTTAACTGTTTTGAGTTTATAAACTCGGTTGTGTTTTCATTAAAAGTTGCACTTACAATTTTATCGCCAGCCCTAACGCCTTGTTTATCGGCAGGCGAATTGCCTATAATGCCGTGTGCGATTGGCTCTTGATTTTCGCCAACGTAAAGATTAAAACCAAAGCCACTGTAATCGCCTTCCCTTTCCCTTGTCTTTTCTTCATATTCTTCTTTTGTGTAAAATTTAGAATATTGGTCAAGCACGCCGTTAGCAATGGCTTTTAGGTAATCGTCCTTGGTTAGTTCTTTAGTTTTGCCGTTTTCATCAATAATATAGCCAACTTGTTCAATAAGCCTAATAAGGTCGGTTGTAGACGTTGAAACTTTTGGGTCGATTATATATTTAGAAAAATAACCGCAGGTAAAAGATAGAACAATAACTAAAATTATTGAAACTATGTTTATAACCCTTTTATGTTTGGTCTTTTTTGAAATTTCTTGTTTTTCTTTCATATCCGTTTTATTTTACCAACCTTGACAAAATTGTGATTAACCTAAAGGTGATTGCATCTGAAAACTTCCTTATATTAAGCCCCGTTGCCTTTTCAATCTTATCTAATCTATATATTAAAGTGTTTCTATGCAAATATAATTTTCTTGAAGTTTCGCTGGTGTTTAAACTGTTTTCCAAAAACTCTTCGGCAGTGGAAACCATTTCTTCATCAGAAAAAATTTCTTTTACCCCCGCATCCATAAGCGTTTGCAAGTTTTCGCTTAACTTGTGCTTTGGCAATTCTTCAAGCATTTTAATCAAAACATATTCCTTAAACGAGTGAATATCCCCCTTTGAGCCTAAAACACTTGTCATTCTTTGCGTTGTTTCGGCTTGCGAAAAAGATAAACTCAACTCACAAACGTTTTTAACCACACCGCCCACAGCAATTTTAACTTTAACACCCATTTCTTCGTAAAGCGATTGTTTTATGAACTCTGCATACTCGGTTGAGGACTGGCCTTCGCTTGTTTGCTCTTCTATAAACTTAACAAAGGCTATCTGGTCTTGGTTAAGCCTAATAAAAAAGTCATAGGTCTCTACACAGTTGGTTAAAAAGTTTTCACATTCTTTTGCCCTTGACGGCTCAATTTCTATAAGCATAACAAAACCCGGCAAGTCCTTTAAGGCATACTTGCTCATGTACTTGTTTATTTGCGAGTGGTTAATTTCACCATATAAGAGTGCTTTATAAAAATCTTCTTCGGTTAGCCCTGAATCTTTTGAAAAATAGTTTTCAGCCAACTGACTTATCAAAAATGCGTAATTCTTTTCAACAGCAGTATTGCCATCTATAACGCAATTAAACGTTCTGCCCTTATAAAGCATAGGAAAAATTGTGCAGTTGTTTTGATTGTCAACCTTAACTTCATCAACACTTTCTTGGTTAAGCGTGTAATCAAGTTTTTTCCCTGCAACCATTTCGCCCTTAATGCTATAAACTGAAAAATTGATGCCCGTTTTTTCAAAAACGTCCTTAACAAAACTAATTAATTCTGCGTACATTACTACCCCGTTTATAAATTTTTCTTTTGTTTTATAAATTATACAGCATTTTATAAGAAATTACAACCAAAAAATAAAGTTTTTTATGCAAGTTGCATAAAAAACGCTTTTTTAACAGTTAATTTTGGCAAAACGGCAAAACAAAAAGCCGTTTGAAAACTCAAACGGCTTTAATTTGTTTTATAAATTATTCAGCGTCTTCTGCTTTTTCTTCAGCAACTTCTTCAACAGCTTCTTCAACGGCAGCGTTTTTAGCGTTTAATTTTGCTAATTTCTTTTCCATTTTGATGCGTTGTTTTTCAGCAGCAGCAGCGGCTTTTGCTTCTTCTTCTGCAAGTTTTGCAGCAGCAATAGCAGCCTTTTCAGCAGCTTCTTCTTCTCTTCTTGCTTGTAATTCTTCGATTTCTTGTTTGTTTTCTTCATTACGAGCAACGATTGTCACTTCTGTTTCTTTGTCGAAGATATGGCAGTGGTTTACGTCCAATGCAATTTTTGCTCTTTGACCAGCAACAGTTGTTGAACGAGAGTCAACCCTTGCAATCAAGTTAGAAACTTGGTCGTCAAGTGTCTTTTCAGAAGCGTCAATACCATCGTCTTTACCAGTTGTGCAGTATAAGAGTTTTTCAGCACCAAGTGCTTCACAAACGTCAACAGCAACTTCGATAACTTGTCTCTTTTCGTCGTTTACCCAAGATTCTTCGTCGTGGATATCTTCTGGTCTGATACCAAGAACAACTTCTTTATCAGTGTTAAGGTATTTTTCAAGATTTACGATAAGTTTAACTTTTTCTGCTGGGATTAAAACTTTGTCTGTGCCAAATTCAACATATACTTTTGTCTTTGTTCCAACAAGTTTACCGGTAAAGAAGTTCATTTGTGGTGAACCGATAAAGCCAGCAACGAATTGGTTGATTGGATAATCGTATAAGTTCATTGGAGAATCAACTTGTTGCATAAAACCGTCTTTCATAACAACGATTCTGGTACCCATTGTCATAGCTTCAACTTGGTCGTGGGTAACGTAGATGAAAGTGGTTGCAAGTCTGTTGTGAAGTTTTGTAATTTCAGTTCTCATTTGTGAACGAAGTTTAGCGTCCAAGTTAGAAAGTGGTTCGTCAAGCAAGAAAACCTTTGGTTCACGAACGATAGCACG
This sequence comes from uncultured Clostridia bacterium, assembly GCA_904502225.1. Classification (GTDB taxonomy): domain Bacteria; phylum Bacillota; class Clostridia; order Christensenellales; family Borkfalkiaceae; genus UBA1259. The sequence goes on along the minus strand of CAJGDO010000018.1, from coordinate 22,155 downwards.
GCCTAACGCAACACGTTGTCTTTGACCACCAGATAAAGCCTTTGGTTTTCTTGAAAGGTACATTTCAAGACCTAAAATTCTTGCAGCTTCTTTAACTCTTTGGTCGATTTGTGCTTTTGGCATTTTTCTTAATTTCAAACCGAAAGCCATGTTGTCATAAACGGTCATGTGTGGATAAAGTGCATAGTTTTGGAAAACCATTGCGATATCTCTATCTTTTGGTGCACGGTTGTTTACGTAAACGCCGTCAATGTAAAGGTCACCAGAAGTGATTTCTTCAAGACCTGCAATCATACGGAGTGTGGTTGACTTACCACAACCAGATGGACCAACGAATACGATAAATTCTTTGTCTTCGATGTCAAGGTTGAAATCAGTGACAGCAGTTACGCCTGATTGATAAACCTTGTACACATTTTTTAAACTTAAACTTGACATATTTACCTCCGAGAGATTTCTCTCTTTAATTTTTTTTGCTATTATATTTTACTATATATTGTTTAAGTTTTCAAGCACAATGTAAACAAACAATATATGCTTTTTTGTACAAATTGCACAAAAATTAGTCTAATTCATCCAAGGTCAATTCATATGCTGGGGCAAATTCATTTAAGTAATAATCAACCTCTTCTCTTTTAAGACTTTTTAGTTCGTTAAGGATGCTTTTTTTGGCTTTCTTGAACTCGCCGTTGCCCGCTTTAATTTCTTCAACGCACTTAAAGTATGCAGAAAGTCTGTCTGCACATTTGAAAATTTTATATTCTTCTGAATTTTCATCTGGCAAAATATACTCAAGATATTCGCCTTTAAGGTCTTCTGGAAGCATATTTAAAATTCTTTCGCATGCACCCTTTTCTATCTCTTTATATGCCGACTTAATTTCTGGATTAAAATATTTTATAGGGGTTGGCAAATCGCCCGTGATAACTTCCCCAACTTCGTGATATTGTGAAATAAGCACAACCTTTTCTACGTTGACGTTCCCGTTAAAGTTTTTATTTTTAATAACAGCCAAGGCGTGTGCTATTAAAGACACTTCTAGCGTGTGCTCCATAATGTTTTCTTCCCTAACTGAACGCATAAGCGACCAGCGTTTAATGTATTTCATACGGCTTAAAAAAGCAAAGAACTTTGACATTTTTATTTCCCCCTTATTTTTTGATAGGATTTACATTTTAGCACATATTTTTACTTGACGCAATAAAATAAAAGTGATAATATAAATTTACCAAAAAAATTTTATATATTCGCTATGGGTGCCGTTAGGCTGAGATTACACCATTTGAACCCGCAAGGTTATGCTTGAAGGGAAAGCAAGATTGTATCGATATTAACGCTTCCATAGGAAGCGTTTTTTCTTTATTAGCGAATAAAAGGAGTTGTTATGTTTAATTTTTTACTCTCGTCTTTTTTTGACGACGTTATGCCGGTTGCAAAATGGCTTACTATTTCGCTTGTTGCTTGTTTTGCCGTTCTTTCGTTAATTTTACTTTTAACAAAAGTGCAAAACGCAAAAAAGATTATTAAATCGGTTTTTGTTTGCCTTGTGTTTTATGCATTAGTTTTAGGCATTACCTTGCTTATAAGCAATATCGTTGCAGAGTTTAACAAGGCTTCTTTAGATGAAAACGGGCTTTCAACCGACGTTGTTTCTTACGTGTTTTTACCACTTTTAATAACGCTTGTTATTACTCTTGTCTTTGCACTTGCTCTTTTTGTTTTAAGCAAGAAGAACACGAACGCTTATAAAAAAGTTTCTTCCATTTTCGGAATAGTTCTTTTCCTTTGCGTTGTCGCTTGTATAGTTTTAATTTACGTTTATTATTCAAACAACACAAAAGACTGGTATAAATATAATTCTACCGCCCTTTACGTAGGTGCAGGTTTACTAATTCTTTTTGCAGTTCTTTCAAGTCTTTTACTCGACAAAAAAGGAAACTTAAAATTTGATACCAGATGCTTAACTATGGCAGGCGTTTGCGTTTCGCTTTCGTTCGTTCTATCATACATAAAACTTTTTGACCCACCAACAGGTGGCTCTATAACACTTGCATCGCTTTTGCCAGTTATGATTTTTGCTTACGTTTATGGGGTTAAAAAAGGGCTTTTAATAGGATTTATTTATGGTATTTTACAAGCCGTGCAAGAACCTTGGCTTGTTCACCCAGCACAATTCTTGCTTGATTACCCTGTTGCATTTTCATTTGTTGGACTTGCGGGCGTTCTAAACAACTTTAACCTATTCAAAAATTTGCACTGGTTAAGGTTTTCTATCGGTGCAATTTTAGGCGTTTTATTTAGGTTTGTTTCAAGCGTTATTGCAGGCGTGTTTGCTTGGGAAGCAACACTTACCGTCAGCCTAACTCTAAACGCCGTTATTTTGTTTGACGTTATTTTAGTTCTTATTGTTGGCATAATCTTGTTTTCATCAAAAAGTTTTATGCACGAACTTAAAAAACTAAATCAAGATAAATAATCGCATTATTTAAAATAAGAAAGCCTTGCCGTTTAGCATAACATTTTCGGCAAGGCTTTAATTTTTAATTAATTTTTTCAATTAGTTTATCTATCGCCATAACGTATCCGTCAAAGCCCTTTCCCGCAATGGTAGAAAAGGCGAACTCTTTGACAAAGGAAATTTTCCTAAAATCTTCCCTATCGTTCACGGCTGAAATATGCACTTCAACAGTTGGGATATTAACGGCTTTTAACGCGTCCAAAATGGCAACGCTTGTGTGGGTATAGCCGGCTGGGTTGATAATTATTCCGTCAAACTTCTTATATGCTTTTTGAATTTGCGAAACTATTGCACCTTCATAATTTGACTGAAAACACTTTACCTTAACACCCTTTTGCTTTGCACTTTGTTTAACAAGGTTAATAAGGTCTGCATAAGTCTTTTCGCCATAAATATTTTTTTCCCTTATCCCAAGCATATTTATGTTTGGGCCGTTTATAACCAAAATTTTCATAATTTCTCCAATATTTTATCAATAGTGCTTTGCAAATCAGCGTTGTTATCAACGGTATAATCTGCAAATTCTAAATATTTTTCTTTTCTTCTTTCAAAAAGTTTTTTAACTGCATCTAAATCAGTGGAAAGTGGCCTATTTTTTCTATCAAGTTTTTCTAAATCTCTAACCAAATTAAAAATAACGCCGTTTTGCTTTAAGGCAAAGTGGTTTTGCTCTCTTTCAACAATTCCGCCACCCGTTGCAATAATTTTTCCGTTTTGCTTTCCAACTTCTTTTAAAACTTCAATTTCAACCTTTCTAAAATAATCTTCGCCGTCAGTAGCAAAAATCTCGCTTATTTTTCTATTTTCCCTTTGCTCTATAAGTTGGTCGGTATCAATTAAAGGCTTATTGAGAATTTTACTCAATTTTTTTGCAACCGTGCTTTTGCCAACCCCAGCCATACCGATTAAAACTACGTTTTGTTCTTGGCTTTTAATGGTTTTAACCGCCTTATCAATAAGGCTATCGTCTATTCTTTTACCCTTAAAAAGTTCGCACGCCATTTTTGCTTGGGCAACAAGCATTGTTAAGCCGTTTGCATTTTTTATGCCCAATTTGTTTGCCGAAAAGGTTAAAAATGTCATGTCAGGGTTATAAACTGCATCAAACACACCCTCTAACCCCTTAAATCTTGTTAAATCTATTGGGCAGTCGTAGTTGTTTGGGAACATTCCAACAGGGGTGGTGTTGATTATAACCTCGGCATCGTCTTCTTTATAACAGTTTTGATAATTTATCTCGCCCTTTCTTGAAACGATTAACGTTTCTCTCGCACCCAAGTGGCTTGCAACAAATTTTGCCGTGTTTGAAGTTCCGCCACTGCCTAAAATAAGCACTTTTTTGTTTGATAGGCTTATGCCCGCACTTTTTAAGGCGTGTTCCATGCCAAACCAATCGGTGTTATAGCCAACAAGTTTTCCGTTTATATTAACCACGGTGTTGACTGCACCAATTTGCTTTGCAATTTCGTCAATCTGGTCAAGATATTTTATTATTTCTTTTTTGTAAGGAATTGTCACGTTATAGCCACTATACTCGCCACTTTTAACAAACTTTTCTAAATCTTGACTATCAATTTCAATCAAATCGTATTGATAATCGCCAAAAAGTTTATGGATTTGTGGTGAAAAACTGTGCTTTAAAGTCTTCCCTAAAAGTCCAAATTTTGTCATACTAAATTTTTTCGCTATATGCACCCAAGAAAGTGAATTGTTCGGTTGAATTATCAAGCCCTGCTAAAAGATTTTTAACAGCTTTATCTTTAATGTCGCACTCAAAGTCAAAGTAGAACATAAACTCAAAGGTCGAGCCGACGATTGGGCGAGATTCAAGTTTAGTTAAGTTTATTCCAAGGTTAGCAAACTTTGATAAAAGTTTGTTTAAACTTCCCGCAGAGTTTTGTGGAAGCGTTGTCATAATGCTTATCTTGTTTGCATTTTCATAAAATTCCATTTCTTTTGTAATCAAGATAAAGCGAGTGTAATTGTTTTCGCTGTCTTGAATATTGGTGTCAAGAAGTTTAAGCCCGTATATATCCGCACACTCTCTTGATGAAATTGCAACAATATCATTTCTGCCACTTTCGGCAACGATTTTTGATGCAATAGCCGTGTTTGGAACGGCAGTGATTTTTGCAAGTGGGAATTTTTCAAGATATTTTTTGCATTGGTTTAACGCTTGCTCGTGCGAAACGATTTCCTTGACATCGCTTAAAACGGTGTCCTTGTTCGCAACTAAATTGTGGCTAACCGATAGCCTTAAACTCTTAACAATATAGAATTTATGCTCTTTCATAAGGTCGTAAACTTGATTAACCGAGCCAGCATAGCTGTTTTCAATAGGCAATACGCCGTATTTGCAAAAACCTTTTTCAACCGCACCGAAAACGCCTTCAAAGTTTTTAAAGTAAGTTATGTCTGCAAGTTCAAACATCCTATCAGTTGCTATCCCCGAGTATGCACCGGCAACGCCTTGGCAAGCAACCTTGGCCTTTAACGGAAATTTTTGCATGCCTTTAGCGAGTGCCAAATCAATTTGCTCTGCAATTTTTGAACTTTCAACCATATTTGCCGTTTGATAAGCCTTGCTAACTTCAAAAAGCGTTTCAAAAACACGCTTGATATAAAATTGTTTATCTTCGCCGACCTTTTCGCTAACTCTTAAAAGGATATTCCTTTCTCTGTTTGGGTCGTTCACAGCCGTTTTGTTTTGCTTTTTCGCCTCGACCACGTTGTTGATAAGCCCCATACGCTTGTCGAACAACTCTGCTATCTGGTCGTCAACTGCATCAATTTCCTTTCTAACTTGTTCTAAATCCATTTTTTGTTCCTCAATTATAAACTGTCAAAAATCGCAATAGCCGATATGCTTTCAATAACGGCAACCGCCCTTGGAACTATGCACGCATCGTGCCTTCCGCCTATACTTATATTAACGTTTTGCTTGCTTTGTAAATCAACCGTTTGTTGCTCTTTTGATATTGATGGTGTTGGCTTTATAACCACCCTAAAAGTTATAGGCATTCCGTTTGCAAGTCCACCGTTTATTCCACCATTGTTGTTGGTCGTTGTTTTTACAACGCCGTTTTCATAACAGAATGGGTCGTTTGCTTGACCTCCACGCATACTTGCAAGGTCAAAGCCAGTGCCGAACTCAATTCCTTTTACGGCAGGAACGGCAAACGCCAAACTTGAAATAACGCTTTCCAAACTGTCAAACATATACTCGCCCGTGCCAACGGGAACGCCTTTAATAACGCACTCTATAACCCCACCGACAGAATCTAACTCGCTCCTTGCACTTTCAATTTGGTCAAGCATATCTTTTTTAACGCTTTCATCTAAAAGTGGAAAATCAGCGTCGAGCATTGTTAAATCCACTTTTTCAATATCGGTATTTTTATAACTCTTTGCTTTTACATTGCCTATTTGAGAGATATAAGCACTTATCTCAATGCCCTTTTCTTTTAATATTTGTTTTACAAGTCCACCCACAATACACATTGGTGCTGTAAGCCTTCCTGAAAACTTGCCCCCGCCCCGATAATCATAACCATCACCATACTTTGAGTATGCAACAAAGTCTGCGTGCGATGGACGTGGGGTTTTGATTAAAGAAGAATAGTCTTTGCTGTTTTGGTTTTGGTTTTTTATAATAGCCTTAAACTCTGGCAAAAGTTTATCGCCATCAAGTCCATATTCAACTATAACCTTATCTTGTTCAAACCTTTTGGTTGAATATGCCGTGTTTTTTGCCTTTCTTCTATCCACAAACCTTTGCAATTCGGTTAGGTCGACCTTTTGCCCGTTAAAGCCGTTGACTTTTACACCAATTTGTTCTGAATGCGAAGCACCAAAAACTTCTATTTTTAATTTGTTTCCATTAAAAATGGAAAACTGTTTATCGTTAAAACTCAACTGCCTTTCCCCCTACGCTTAAATAGTCCTTAAAAAAGGTTGGATATGATTTTTCAACAGCGTTTGCATCAAAAATAAGGCTTTCTTCTTGACAAAGCGTGCCTAAAATTGCACTTGCCATAACAATTCTGTGGTCGTTAAATGAATTGACTTTTCCCGCTTTAACATCTCCACCATAAATAGTGATGCTCTTTCCATCGCTTTCTGCTTTGATGCCAAATGCATTAAGGGTGGAAAGGGTTGATAAAATCCTATCGCTTTCTTTAATTTTTAATCTTTCTATGCCATAAATTTGGGTTTTGCCTTGTGCAACCGCACCCAAAACGGCAAGAACAGGCACCAAGTCAGGGCAAGCATCTGCATTAAAGGTAAAGCCATTTAACTCTGATTTTCTAGCCCTGATTTTGTCGCTATCAATTTCTAAATTTGCACCCGCACTTTGTAAAACGGATAAAATCGCCTTGTCGCCTTGCACGCTTTCAAGGTTTAAGCCCTTAACCGTTATATCGCCCGCAACTGCACCAAGCACCAAAAAGGCTGACATGTTTGACCAGTCCCCTTCAGGACAAAGGTTGCCATTATATTTTTGACCGCCTTTAACAAAAAAGCCTTGCTCGGTCGCCTTAACGCTAACGCCATATTCTTTTAACACGCTTAAAGTTATATCAACGTATGGCTTTGAACTTAACGGTGTTGTCAAAACTATTTGACTGTCGCCATCTAAATTGCCAAGGGCAAACAATAGCCCCGTCACGTATTGCGAACTTACGTCGCCACGAATTTTATATTCGCCGGCTTGAAGTTTGCCATTTATTTTTATGTAAGAATTGGTTTGTTCAATTAAAACGCCCTTTTCTCTTAAAACCGAAAACAATTCATCGTTTGGTCTTTGCAAAAGTTTGCCTTGACCCTTAAACCAAAATTCCCCACCGATTGAGGCACAAAGTGGCAACAAAAATCTTAAGGTTGAGCCAGATTCAAAGCAATCTAACTCCTTTTCGCCCCTTTTAATTGCCTTTAAGCAGTTTGCCGTTGCCAAAATGTCCTTTGACGTAAAGCCGTTAAAGTGGTCTAAAATTTCTTTGCCCGCCAAAAAATCGCAAATTAAAATTCTATGCACAAACGACTTTGATGGAATTGCATTTATTGTGCCACCGACTTTCGCTCCTTGAATTTTTATATTCATATAAACTGCCCCAAAAGATTGTCAATCTTAATTTTTTCTATTCTGCAATCGCCAACGCCGTAAAAATTAACTACGCTTATATAATCGCCAGAACGCTTTTTGTCAAACACAGCACACTCGCAAATTTGCTTTTTGCTAAACGGACATAGCGACTTATCAACACTTTTTGTAATGTTTAATAAAACGCTTTTTATTTGTTCATATTGCTCTTTAGTTATTCTTCCCTTGCCAAAAGCACTGTCAAGCACAAAATCTAAACCGATTGCAACGGCTTTTCCGTGCGAAAGGTTAAAAGAAGAAAGTTTTTCAATGGCGTGAGCAATGGTGTGACCTAAATTTAAGAGTTTTCTATTGCCCTTTTCAAACTCGTCCGCTTCGACAATTTGCCTTTTATAGTCAATGCAAAGGTAAACAAACTCTTGCATAGAAAAATCTTTATCTTTTATTAGGTCAAAGACCTTTTTATCTAAAAGTGCATACTTTGCACCTTCGCCAAAACCATCTTCTAAAACCTTTTGGTCAAGCGAACATAAAAGTTGAACGTCGCAAACCACAAGTTCAGGCTGGCAAAATGCCCCGACCAAGTTTTTGCCTGCCTCTAAATCAATTGCTGTCTTTCCACCAACCGAACTATCAATTTGTGATAAAAGGGTGGTTGGAATTTGAACGTATTTAACGCCACGAAGATAGGTGCTTGCACTAAACCCTGCAATATCCCCAACAACGCCACCGCCAAGTGCAACCACTAAATCGGTGCGGGTCAACTCGTTTTCAGATAAAAAGTTTACAATTTGGCTATAAGTATCAAAATTTTTGCTCTTTTCGCCATTGTTAAAAACAAACTTTACCACCGAAAAACCTTTTTCTAATAAAGTTCTTTCCACAACGGCACTATAAAGTTTATCAACAATATCATCAGTGATAATTGCGACCTTGCACTTATCAAACCTTTTTATAAAAATTTCGCCTAAATCAGTTATTAAGTTTTTTCCCACCAAAATATCATAACTTTTTGATGCGTTTACCGTGATTGTTTTTGTGCTATTCATTATTCTTATTTCTTCTCATTTTTTCGGATAAAAGTTTTTTCTCGTTGCCGTCCGAAAGCAACTCTTTCATTTTTGCCTTGTCTTTATTTGCAAGTGCATCTTTATACTCGGTTAAACTGTTAATCAAGTTATCAATTTCGCCCGTTAAAAAGTCAGCGTTATCCACCGTTAGTTGTGCCCACATTTCAGGCGAAAGCCTTGCAACCCTTGTCATATCCCTAAAACTGCCAGCCGAAAAGCCCATAAACTCGCTTGCAGTTGGGCTTTTTATATATGAACTTGAAACAAGGTGAGCAAGTTGCGAAGTAAAGGCAATAATTTTATCATGGTTTTCAGCCGTTGAGATTACAACGTTGTTAAACCCTAATTCAAGCGAAAAGTCTTTAACTTCTTTTATGCGTTTTAAGTCAGCCTTAACAGGCACTAAAATCATTGAAGCCCTGTCAAACAGCGTTGCCGTTGAGTGCGATATGCCCGAAAATTCCCTGCCTGCCATTGGGTGCGTGCTTATAAAATCTAAATGGCCGTACTTTTTTGAAAGGCTTTGCATTTGCTTTACAACCCTTCTTTTGTTGCCACAGCAATCTAAAACGATTGCACCCTTTTTTAACAATGGGCAATATTCGTCTAAACTTTGTTCAAGCACTTCTGGATAAAGCGAAAAGAAAATCATATCCATTTCTTTTGCGTTTTCTTTATTTAATTCGTGGTGATAAGCGTTTAATAGTTTACCTTCAACCATTGCGTGATTATCTATGTCAAAACCATAGACAGTGCAATCGGTTTTTTTAACTATTGCCCTTCCGAGCGAACCGCCAATAAGCCCTAAACCGATAATTCCAACTTTCATTTATTCACCATCAAAATTTTTGCCAACAATAGGTAGCATAAGTTTAATTTTACCCATCAACTCGTCAAACTGTGCTGGGTTAAGAGATTGTGCCCCGTCGCACCACGCTTTTTTAGGGTCGTTATGCACTTCGATAATAAGCCCGTCTGCACCAGAGCCAACCGATGCAAGCGACATTGGTGAAACGTATTTTGCAATACCTGTAGAGTGGCTTGGGTCAATAATGATTGGCAAGTGCGTTTTGTCTTTTAGGGCAGGAACGGCTGATAAATCAAGCGTGTTTCTTGTCATAGTTTCAAACGTTCTTATTCCTCTTTCGCAAAGAATAACTTGGTTGTTGCCCTCTGCCATAATGTACTCTGCACTCATTAAAAGTTCTTGCAAAGTGTTTGCAAGCCCACGCTTTAATAAAATTGGCTTACCCGTTTTTCCAACTTCTTTTAGAAGTTCAAAGTTTTGCATATTTCTTGCACCGATTTGGATAACGTCAACTTCATTAAACAAATCTATGTCGTTTATATTAAGAAGTTCGGTGACAATAGGAAGCCCCGTTTCTTTTTTGGCTTTAATCAAAAGTTCAATGCCCGTTCCTTTTAAACCTTGGAAAGCGTAAGGCGAAGTTCTTGGCTTAAACGCCCCGCCCCTTAACATTGTTGCACCTGACGCCTTAACGGCGTTTGCAACTGCAATTATTTGCTCTTCACTTTCAACCGAGCAAGGCCCTGCGACAACTTGGAAAAAGTTTCCGCCAATTTTTCTTCCGCCAACGTTAACTATGGTGTCGGTTGGGTTAAACTTTCTGTTGGCATTTTTATATGGCTCTTGAACACGCTTAACTTGTTCAACAATGTCAAGCGAAGAAATTAAGTCTATATCAACCCTGCTTGTATCACCAACCAAGCCCAAAACGGTTGAAGTTTCACCACGGCTAACGTGAACGTCAAGCCCTAAATCTTTTATCCACTCAACCAAATTGTCGTATTGGCTTTTTTCACAAGCATTTTTTACAACGATAATCATAATACACCTCAAATAAAATAAAAAGACTTTGCAGTAATTACTACAAAGCCTTGGTTTTTTAATCCACGCAAAAACAATCGATATAGTAATTACTATTGCGATATTGAAAACCTGTTATTAAAATAAAAGTATCCAGTATGTTTTTTCATAGTTTTTGCCTCAAATCACCTTAATTATACACCCGACCAAAAAACATTGTCAAGCAAAATAAGAAATTTTTAGGTTGTTTCTTTATTTTTTTAGGTTTTTTCAATAAGCCACTTTTCGCCCTTTTTCATTATTATATTATACGTTAAAAGGCTTAAAACAACTAATACTGAAAAAATTATAAGAAGTTTTATCCACACTTTTATATCGACAAAATATAAAAGTGCAAACACCCCGCCTGCAATAGCCATACCGCATAACATAGTTAGTAAAAGCGAAGTGCTACTCTTAACAGGTTTTTGTATGTTATCCCACTTCATCATAGGGAATAAAAGGTTAAATAATAACCCGATATTGCCACCCAATATCGAATAAAGTGGAATTGTTAAAAAGGTTAAAATAATTTCTGGTGCGTTTGCCGTGCCTATCATTGAAATGGAAATTGCCGTTCCGCAAATTGTTGCAGGGATAACGCCCACCAAAAAGTTTATAAATAGTTTTGCGTTTAAAAGCCTTTTGGTTGGGATTGGGCTTGAACGCATTATGTAAAACGAACTTCCCTCAACCGAAATGCTGACCGCCGTGGTTGGCGAAATCATAAACGTGAAAGCATAAATGGCTTGCATTAAAAGTGCAAACAAGGCAGAAAGGGCTGGCAGTGTTGAACTTAAAATTAGTATAGCAACCGTGCCGATTACCGCAATGACAGAGCCTGTTAGCGTGTTCATAAAGTACATTGCAGAAGAGAATAACAGCCTGAATTCTTTTTGCACAAGCACCTTGAATTGAGAATTCTTTGTGTATGTTTTAAGTTTAAAATTCTTTGTCCTTTTAACCGATTTTAAAAGGGTGTTTAGTTTATCATAGGTTATGCAAACGATATAAACCGACCAAACAAAAGCGATTAAACTTATTCCGCAGAAAATTAGCGTATATTCCATTTGATAAATGCCGTCTTGCACTAAATTGAATAGAATATAGATATTCCTAATTGCACCAAGTTGGTCTGTTAAATCTGTTCCAACCATAGCCACAACGTAAATAACGATAAAGAACACACCGTATAAAAGCGATTGGACAAGTTCTTTTCTTTTAAATTTAGAAGATATAAAGGAAAAGAGCGTGCCTAAAATCATTGAAACTATCATTGGGAAAACAGGTGCAAATATCGATATTAACGATACTTTTATAAGCGTGTTTGTTGTAAGCGTGCCTATTACGTTAAAATGAACGATTATTGATGGCACAATCACAAGCACAACAAACACAAGGTCGGCAAGATAAGAAAAAACAAGTTTTGAAAGCACGATGGTGTTTGTCTTAATTGGCATTGCTGACAAAAGGTCGTGGTCTTTACTCAAATAGATATTGCCACTTGCACTATAAAAAGAAAAAACCAAACAAATAACGCTTGCAAGTGCAAACATACTTGGTAAAAACAGTTTTGTCGTGCCCATTAACTTATAAGTTTCGGCAAAGCCGAGAGCATAGACGTATGCTATACCAAAAATAAGTGCACCAAAAAACAAGGCAACAGCCGTCACGCCCAAAAGACCTTTGCTTTTACCCGTTTTCTTGTTTGCTATTTTGTTTATTCCAAAGAGCGATAAAAATTGCACTTTGATTAAAGCAAGCAACTTATTCATCAGCAATCTCCAAGAACAATTTTTCAAGCGACTTGTCCTTTGCAATTTCTTCCATACTGCCTTCGACAACAAGTTTGCCTTTTTTGATAATGCCAACCCTATCGCAAAGTTTTTCAACCACTTCTAAAACGTGGCTTGAAAAGAAAATTGCCGTGCCGTTTTTGCAAAGTTCTTTCATAATTTCTTTTAGTCTAAAAGAAGCAACAGGGTCTAACCCCACGAACGGCTCGTCTAACACCAAAAGTTTTGGGTTGTGAACGAGTGCAGAGATTAAAACGAGTTTTTGTTTCATACCGTGTGAATAAGATGAAATTAAGTCGCCCAAGTTTTCCTTGATTTGAAACTCGGTTGCAAACTTTTCTATTCTTTCATTTCTCTCATTATCAACGCCATAAATATCGCACACAAAGTTTATGTATTGAATGCCCGTCAAATGCTCGTAAATATCAGGGTTATCCGGAACGTATGCCAAAACTTGCTTTGCATTTATTGGGTCGTTTTTAATAGACTTTCCGTCGATTATGATATCGCCCCCGTCAAAACCCAACGCACCAACGATTGACTTAATAGTGGTTGATTTGCCCGCACCATTATGCCCAACAAAGCCATAAATCTCGCCAGCATCAACGCTTAAAGAAAGGTCGTCAACTGCTAATGCCCCCTTTTGATATGACTTTTTTAGATTTTGAATTTGAAGTAAGCCCGTTTGTTTGATAAGTTCTTTCATTTTTGCCACTCCTTTTAGTTTTCTTTCTTTCCCCTTGCCTATATTTATAAACGCCCACGTTGACAACAGCACCAATGCTTAACCCGAACATTAAAATATAAGCCCAAAACAAAAATATTATTACCCCCGCAAGTGAGCCGTAAAAGGCGTTATAGTTAGAAAAAAACTTTAAATACACCGTAAAACCAAGCGTGCCTAAAACCATTATAGCAAGGGCAACAAGCGTGCCTAACGCAAGGTCAAAAAATTTGCACTTAACAGGACATATAAATTTGTTTAACACGTATATTATAGCATAACCAAACACGATTACAAGCAAAAAAACCAAAATACTCAAAAAAACGTGGGGGTTTTTGCCGATATATCGCTCAATTTTAAGCGAAGATGAAAATGCAAATAAAAAAGCAAGCCCCAAAAATAAAACAAATAATGCACCTATTGCTAAAACTGCCCACAGTCTTCGCATAATTCCACGCTTTGTTTTGGACTGTGCTTGATAAATAAAATCGCCGTCCTTTGACATTTGGTTTAACAAACTTGTGCAAGAAAAAATAACGGTTGCAACAAAAAAAATGGTCGCCCCGTTTGAAGCGTTTTCTGCCGTTTCAAGTATGGTTTGCCCAGCAAGCCTAAATTCAACGGGAAGCCTTGAAACCACGTCTTGACTTATGCTTACGCCAAAAACACTAAACGCCGTTATTATTAAAAACAGTATGGGAATAAGCGAGGTTAAAAAATAATACACCCACGCCCCTGCAACCGTGGTTATTCGCTTTTCGTTAAAGGTTTTTATAAAAGAAAATTTTGGTTTTTGCATACAAAAACAGTCTGCGTAATTTGCAGACTGTTTATGCTAGTTGTTAAACTTTTAATAAATTCGTTCAGAATAAACCTTTGAATAAATTTCATCGTATTTATCCTTGTAAAAAAGGTTAGTTCCGCTTGTCGTGACAGCAGCCGTTCCCGCAGCCGTTGCCATTCTTAAGATTTCTTGCATAGAAACGCCCTTTTCTATCCCCACGCAAGTGGCTGCAACCATACTGTCGCCCGCACCAACCGTGGAATTGACTGCAACCGACGCACTCTTGCAAAAATAACTTTCTCTGCCGTCGGTTAAAACTGCACCTTCACTTCCAAGCGATAGAAGAACGTATTTTACGCCCCTATCCAAATATTTTTTTGATGCCGAAACCATATCTTGAAGCGTGTAAACACTTTTGCCCGTAAACTCTTCAAGTTCCCTTAAGTTTGGCTTTGCCATAAATATTTCACGGCTGTTTAACGCTGAAAGCATGTTGCTCTTTTCCGTGTCAACGATAACTTTAACGTGTTTAGGTATGCTTTCAAGCACTTGTCCATAAAAGGCTGAATCAACACCCTTTGGCAAACTTCCGCTCATAACGGCAACTTCATAGTCGCCAGAAATGGCTTTGACCTTTTCGATAAGTTCCATTTGCCTAATCTTGCTAACCGTTTCGCCCTTGTCGTTAATTTCAGTTAGCATAGATTTTTTGTCGATTATCTTATAGTTGGTTCTTGCACTGCCGTGGTTATACACAAAGTCGTGCTTAACGCCTTCCTTATCTAAAACTTGCTCAAACAATCTTGCGTGTGCGTCAAACATAAATCCGGTTGCAAAACTTCTTCCGCCAAGCCTTGCCACACCAACGGCAACGTTAAGTGCCTTGCCCGAATACGTTTCCACTTTTTTGTCCACCCTGTTTAATTTGCCTACGTTTAGACTGTCAAGTTCAATAGTGCAGTCAATACTTGGGTTTGGACATATAGAAAGTATCATTTTTAACTCCTTTTTTACTTAAACATTATTTATTTTTTAGCATCGGCAATAATCTTTTCTTGTGCAGAGAAAGGCACTTCTTCATACCTTATAAACTCTGCAAAGAACTTGCCTCTGCCTTGGGTCATACTTCTTAAATCGGTTGCATATTTAAGCATTTCGATTAGCGGTGCTTCGGCTAAAATTTCTTGCAAGCCGTCCACCGTTTCCATGCCTAAAATTCTGCCACGGCGTTTGTTCATATCCCCCAAAATGTCGCCCGTGTAATTATCTGGCACTAAAATCTTATAACTATAAACAGGTTCTAAAATAACAGGTTTTGCGTTCTTTATGCCCTCTTCATAAGCAAGTTTTGCAGCAGAAATAAATGCAACTTCTTTACTGTCTACAGGGTGTTCTTTACCATCAAAGAGCGTGCATTTTAAATTGGTCATAGGGTATCCTGCTAAAACGCCCTTTTGCATTGCTTCTTTTAAGCCCTTTTCTGCAGCGAGTGCAAACGGTTTTGAAACAGCCCCGCCAACGATAGCGTTAACAAATTCAAACTCGCCGTCACTTGCTCCCGGTTCAAACTTAATGTTGACAACGCCAAACTGACCAGCACCACCCGATTGCTTTTTGTGTTTGCCTTCGGCTTCGGCCTTGCCTAAAATGGTTTCCTTAAACGCAACCTTTGGCGTGCTTAAAACTGCTTCCGAGCCAAACTTTGCTTTTAATTTCTTGCAAAGAATTTCAAGTTGGGTTTCGCCTAGCCCACGAATAACCATTTCACCCGTGTCTTTATCTTTTTCAACCTTAAAGGTCAAGTCTTCTTCAGCAAGTCTATTTAGCCCTTGGAAAACCTTTTCTTCTTCGCCACTCTTTGCCGCCCTTATCGCCATAGTGATTACAGGCTTTGGAAGTGGAATTTCATAGAACTTAATTTGTTGTTTTTCATCGCAAAGGGTATCGCCCGTGTTGGTGTTGACAAGTTTGTTAACAGCACCAATGTCGCCCGCAACAAGTTCATCAACACTCTCTTGCTTTTTGCCTTTCATAACGTAAAGGGTGTTGATACGCTCTTTTTCGCCCGTGGTTGTGTTAAGCACGGTCATGCCCGTTTTTATCGACCCTGTGTAAACTCTTATCATATTAAGTTTACCAACAAATGGGTCGGCAACCGTCTTAAATACTTGTGCAGAAAACGGCTTGCTTTCATCGCAAACTATTTCGTCAACTTCGCCCTTTCTGTCGCCGTCAGCAATATTGGTTGCCATAACAGGTCTTCTGTCTAAAGGTGATGGCAAAAGGTCAACAATTTCGTGCATAAGGTTAATAACGCCCATGTTTTGTAGAGCAGACCCACCCATAATCGGTATGGTTTCACCTTGTTTTAAGCCGATTTTAACACCCCTAACAATTTCGTCGTTAGTAAGCGTTTCTTCAATCAAGAACTTGTCCAATAAGTCTTCCGAAGATTCTGCCGCCGACTCGATAAGCGTTTGTTTTAATAGTTCAACGTCGCCTTTCATATTGTCTGGCACAGCCACTTCGTTTCTTCCGCCTTGCGTAAACTCAAACGCCTTGCCAGAGATAACCGAAACGTAGCCTTTCATTTTGTTATCACGGATAATTGGCAAGTGCGTTGGCGAAATTTTCCTGCCGTATTTTTCTTTAAACGCTTCAACGGTCGCAACGTAATTAGAGTTTTCCTTATCAATTCCGTTTACAAAAATCATAAGCGGAATATGTCTTCTAATACAGTAATCAACAACCTTTTCAGAGCCAACGGCAACTTCGCCAGAGGCGTCTGCCACTAAAATTGCAGAGCCGACAGCACGCATTGCTTGTTCAAACTCGCCTTCAAAATCATAAAATCCCGGAACGTCGATAATGTTAATCTTAACGTCACGCCAATAAGTATATGCAACGGCAAGCGAAATGGAAATCCCCCTTGCCATTTCTTGTTCGTCATAGTCCATAACGGTGTTTTTGTCTGCCGTTTTGCCAAGCCTGTCTATGCTTTTCCCGTTAAATAAAAGTGCTTCTGCAAGCGAAGTCTTCCCTGCACCACTATGCCCCACGATAGCGATGTTTCTAATGTTTTCTGATAAAATTTTACCCATAATTTTTATTCCCCCCTTAATATCTTGGTAAAATCCAACGTCTATCGGACAATAATATTATAAAACATAATTTTTCATTTTTCAAGGGGGTTTTTTAAAAAAAACATTTCGCCCAACTTGCCTTTTTAATAATCGCCCAAATCAAGCCTACCGTTTTCGTCAAAAATTCCGTTTAAGTCAAGCGTGTTTTTTGCTTGTTGAGAAAAAGGGGGTTGGCACTGTTGCGGTGGGCAAGGTGGGGGTGGTTTTATGTCGGGCTTTCCAACAGAAGTGTTTGGCGAGCATTCGCCCCCGCAAGCAATTTCCACCAAGATAACGTCCCCGCCGATTTTTTTAATCTTCCTAACGTCAATATACATTGTGCTTTTATCGAACAATGAAAAAATACCACGGTTTTTGCGTGCGGGAACATAAATTCCTATCAAATTTCCCCTTGGAAAATCAAACCGTGCATCAACAATTCTGCCCAAGCATCTGCCGTCAACAACGTTTATAACGTCACGTTTTTGTAGTTCTTTATACGTTAATTCCATACTATAATAATATGCTAGCAAGTTTTTAGTTATGATTTTAGGCTAAAAAGCAAATAAAGTTATTTTTTGTTTTACTTTTAGTTTGAAAATATTATCAATAGTGTTATAATTTTTGTTGGAAAATTACTTAAAGGAAAAAGGAAATGACGCTTACCGTTATAATTGCCATAGCAACTGCATTTTGTATGGTTTTGTCCGTTTTAATTAAACCTTATATAAAAATTGGCACAAAAAACGTTGGGCTTTACTGGATTGTGTGCTTAATCGGTGCAATTTTAATGATTTTAACAAATTGCATAAGCCTGACTGCTGTTTTTGACGGGATAACGGCAAACACTTCTGTTAATCCACTAAAAATTTTAACGCTATTTTTGTCAATGACCCTTTTATCCGTTTACCTTGGCGACGCTGGGTTTTTTGATTACGTTGCAAACACCGTTTTTGTTAAAAGCAAGGGCGGGCAACTAAAACTTTTTATAATTTTATACGCTGTGGTTTCGGTTTTGACCATTTTTACTTCAAACGACGTTATAATTTTGACCTTTACACCGCCAATTTGCATATTTGCTAAAAAAGCCAAAATTTCGCCGTTGCCTTTTTTGTTTGGCGAATTTATTGCCGCAAACACTTGGAGTATGGCGTTAATAGTCGGCAATCCAACAAACGTTTATTTGGCTCAATCGGCGGGCATAACCTTTTCCGAATATTTTTCGGTTATGGCTCTCCCCGCTTTGGCTGGCGGAATAACAAGCCTTGCCGTTCTTCTTTTGGTGTTTAGAAAACAACTTGCTTTGCCTATCAGCGTGGGCGAGGAAAACCAAGCACCACCGCACCTTTCAAAAGTTCCTATGCTAGTCGCTATCACGCATTTAGCCGTTGGAATAATTTTGCTTTCTATCTCGGACATTTTGGGGGTGGAAATGTTTTTAATTTGTCTTACCTTGGCTCTTTCACTCACCGTATTTGACTTGGTGTACGATTTAATAACAATGCACACGGCAAAACCCGTTTTATCTTCGCTAAAAAAAGAGCCTTATGAATTAATACCTTTCGTTTTGTCAATGTTCGTTATCGTGCTCGCCCTTAAAAACAGCGGTGCAACCGACCTTTTGTCAAGTTTGTTGCTAACGGGAAATAAGGTTGACGGGTTTTCGTTTGGTATTTTATCAACAATTTCGGCTAACCTGCTAAACAATATACCTATGAGTGTGTTGTTTGAAAAAATTATTAGCCAAAACAGTTTGCCTGCCGTTTATGGAAGCATCATTGGCTCAAACATAGGTGCGTTTTTAACGCCTGTTGGGGCACTTGCAGGTATTATGTGGAGCAAAATTTTAACCAAGTACGGTATCGAAATGCCGTTTAGAAAGTTTGTTTTTTACGGTGTTATAATCGCTATTCCAACCCTTCTTGCATCGGTGGGAACGCTTTGTCTGGTTTTATAGGTTTATTATGTTTACGCTTTTATTCGTTGTAATTTGCATAGTTTTTATCGGTTTGGGGCTTCCAGACTCGCTCTTGGGCTCGGCTTGGCCTGCAATTTATTCAGACCTTTCATTGCCGTTCAGTTATGCAAACTTTATAACCTTTTTAATTTCGCTTGGCACGGTTATTTCTTCGTTTTTTTCAGCAAGACTTATCAACAAGTTTGGAACGGGTTTATTAACCGCCGTCAGCACGCTACTCACTGCATTGTGTCTTTTGGCGTTTTCTTTTTCAAACTCTATGCTCTTTTTCTTGTTGCTCTCTATCCCGCTTGGGCTTGGTGCTGGGGCAATAGACGCCGCCTTAAACAATTACACTGCGTCTAACTATTCGCCAATGCATATGAGTTTGTTGCACACCTTTTACGGTGTGGGAATTTCTATAAGCCCTCTTTTAATGTCTTTTGCTCTTGGCGAAAACAATAATTGGCAACGTGGATACGTTATCGTGTTTTTTGCTATGGCAATAATTGCACTTATCTCTTTTGCGTCTTTGCCGTTATGGAAAAAAGTTAGTGCAAAAAGCCAGCAAACTGAAAATCCTTTGCAAAGGACGCTTTCGTTAAAGCAAATGATTAAAGTTCCTGCCGTAAGAACTGCTGTCGTTATGTTTTTCTGCTCGGTTTCATTAGAGTTCACTTGTGGAATTTGGGCTTGCACCTATCTTGTAAACACTTCGGCTTTGACAGAGGCTGTCGCTTCAAAATATTTGACCTATTATTATGCGGGCATAACAATCGGCAGGCTGATTTCAGGGTTTGTTTCTAAAATCTTAAAGGTGGAAAAAATCGTTTACGTAGGATACTCTATCGTGCTTATTGCCTTAATTATAATGTTTTTACCACTGCCACCAATGTTTAAGGCGTTGTCGCTCTTTTTAATCGGGTTTGGCAACGGCCCAACCTTCCCTAATCTAACCTACATAACGCCTGAAAATTTTGGCAAGGACGTGTCACAATCTATAATCGGCTTGCAAATGGCGGCTTGTAATATAGGAATTTTGCTTATGCCACCGCTTTTCGGCTTTGTTGCCGAGTGGTTGGGGCTTAACGTTTTCCCTATTTGCTTGACCATTTTATACGTGCTAATGGTAGTTTTCACTATAATTTACTCAAAGCAAACACGGGTTTTAAGGAAACAAAGATTGACCGAAAAAGTTGATATTTTTTAATTTGCCTTGATTTACGAGCGAATTTTTGTTATAATATTTACAGGTGAAATTTATGAAAAAAATTGCAAAGTTTTATAAAGTTAGTTTAGATGAATATTTAAAAGACGGCAACAAAGCAGATTATGAACAAATTTGCTTGCCAAAGCGTGCAACTGCCGGCAGTGCTGGTTATGATTTTTTTGCACCATTTTCGTTTACCCTTGCCCCAAACCAAACCATAAAGGTTGCAACGGGCATAAGAGTTCAAATTGACGAGGGTTGGGTGTTAAAAATTTATCCACGCTCCAGCCTTGGCTTTAAATATCGCCTACGCCTTGACAACACTGTTGGAATAATTGATAGCGATTATTTTTATGCTGATAACGAGGGGCATATTTTTATAAAGATAACTAACCTTGGCACTAACGAACTTGTTGTTGAACAAGGCAAAGCCTTTGCACAAGGCGTGTTTGTTGAGTTCGGCATTACTGTTGATGACGAGTGTGATGGTGTTAGAACAGGTGGCTTCGGCAGCACTGATAGATAAATTTCTATTTAACATTGAAAAAAGAACCATATTAAATGGTTCTTTTTTATTTCTTCACATTTTTTTACAAACTATAACTCTTCAATATTATATCCCTCAATAGTTGCATCAATATATTTTTCATTTGCCATTTTAAGCACTTCTTTGCCAGTTTCCCAACTATCTAACCAAACATTATATTCTTCTATCGCAGCCTCTTCCGTTTCAAAAATTTCATCTACTTCCTCAACAATGCCATCCGAAAAACAAACCTTTAACTTATACCCCACAACAAACTCCTCCTCGTAAAACTTTATTTATAATAATTGTATCTTACGCCTTTGTATCCCCAGATTTCAGCCAACAACAACCACATTCCCGTTGCAAGAGGTCTTTCCCACCATCCTATAAGACACCACCAAAGCAACCCGTGCCTTCCTCTTTTTATTTCCAAATATCCTTTTTTGCCCATTTTTTACCGCCTTTGCTATTTGTTATAACAACTATATCACAATTTGAGATAATTGTCAATATCTCAACACGAGATATCATATAATATTTATATGAAATTGAAAGAAATAAGAGAAGAAAACAATATTACTCAAAGTCAAATTGCTGAATTCTTAAATATCAAACAAAATACTTATTCACAATATGAAAATGAAAAACGCCAACTTCCCATTGACGTTTTAATAAAACTTGCTAAATTTTATAAAGTTTCGACTGATTATATTTTAGGATTAGAAGATTAAAACCACCAAATTTGGTGGTTTTTTCATTTTAATCAAAGCAACAACCATTCAGCCGTTAGGCTATGTCGCAACAAGTTATAAATTGTTAATAACTGATCTAAAAAGTTTTGTTTGCAATAATTGGGAACGAAATAGACTGCGACTTCTTCCCGTGCCGAAAGCCTAATCGCTTACGATTAGCGGTACGGGATACGGTTGTTGCAACAAAAAAACACCAACCGTTTGGTTAGTGTTTTTTGTTTGGATGCAGCAACAACCTATCTTCCCGTGCCGTCGCCAGCAAAGTATTTTCGGCGCTAGTGAGCTTAACTTCTGTGTTCGGTATGAGAACAGGTGGGACCTCACCGCTAACGTCACCGCAATGGTATATATCAAGGTTTCCCTTGGGTATATCGTCTTTTTGTGTACAATCAATATTGTACACTTTTTTTATCTTCCCGTCAAATTTTTTACACGGTAGATTCACAACTGCATAGATTTTTTCTAATAGCCATTAATTTTGGCTCCTGACAAAATTGTATAGTTAGGTGATTTCTTTGTAATTAATTCGCTGATCATCTCATTTTCATGAGATCAAGCCCTCGACCTATTAGTATCAGTTAGCTCAACATATCACTATGCTTACACCCCTGACCTATCAAACTTGTTGTCTTCAAGTGGTCTTACTAACTTATGTTATGGGATATCTTATCTTGAGGTTAGTTTCACGCTTAGATGCTTTCAGCGTTTATCTAATCCGCACTTCGCTA